>JAKPBL010000301.1 GCA_029778965.1 Bacteroidota bacterium | reverse complement strand
GTGAGCGCGGCTACAGAAGCGCCGGTGAGGGCTTCCATTTCCACGCCGGTTTTCGCTTCGATGCTGGTAGTGCAATGGATCACGATTTCCTGCTTGTCGTTCAATTGAATTTCAATCCCGCAGTTTTCCAGCCCCAGGGGATGACAAAGTGGTATCAGCTCGCCGGTTTTCTTCGCACCCATAATGCCCGCAATAATGGCCGTTTGAAAAACCGATCCCTTTTTGGTATTGAAACCATCTTTTTGGAGTGCGTCGAGCACATGGTCGGGCAGCGCTATCACTGCCTGCGCCACCGCCGTTCTGCGGGTGATCTTCTTTTCGGAAACATTCACCATGGAAGGCTTACCATCTTTGTCCAAATGCGTAAAATGCGACATTGTTCAGGCTATTCTTATCAAATGTAAACAATAATTCAGGCACCCGGGGCCGGTACAGTGTTGTTGTTAAACCATGCCATACCGCCACACCCGGTAAATTTCTCCCTGCTTAAACGCATTTTTCTCCAAGGGTAGTTCGATAAAAGCATCGGTATGTATCAGGTGGGAGAAATCTCCCGAGCCATTGGTGTTTGCAATGGTTGCCTGCCATTGTGCACTGTCATCTACGTGCAGCTTTACCTGTGCGAAATATTGCAGGGGATGCGGAAAATAAATGTCGTTTTGCAGCATGGCATACAATGGCGGCGATGGCTTTAACCCCAGTGAAGCTTCCAGCCAGGGAATAAAATACCGGTGCAGGCAGAGGAATACCGAAACCGGGTTACCGGGAAAGGCAAAGACGAGTTGCTGGTCTTTATGCACGCCGAACCAGAATGGTTTCCCCGGGCGCTGCTGCACTTTATGGAAAAGTTTTTTGACACCCAGCTCGTCCAGTACCTGTGGCACATGATCGAACCGGCCCATCGAAACACCACCGCTTAGGAGTAATACATCGTATTCCTGCAGACAGCGGGCCAACTCATTCCGCATGCGACCAATATTGTCTTCCAGGTGAAACTGGTCGGCCTGCAGGTGGTATGTTTTCAGCACAGCATTTATCATAGCGCCGTTCGAACGGCGTAATTGATAGGGGGTGGGTGTCTCGTCCGCCGGCACCATTTCATCCCCTGTTGTAATAATGGCTATCCGCGGCGGTTTTGTTACCAGCAGTTCCGTTTTGCCAATGGAAGCAGCAAGACCGAGCAGGGCAGGGGTAATGATGCGGCTGGCATTGGCAACGGTCTCGCCCCGCTGCTTGTCTTTTCCCCGCAGGTGAACGTTCTGCCCTTTTTTGACATCGATATCCCTGATGGTGGCGGTATTGCCGGCGATGTCGATATCCTCATAGCGGATCACGGTATCCACGCTATCATCCAGGGCGGCGCCGGTCATTATTTCAATGCATTCATTGCCGGTGTCGATGGCTTGTGGCGTTTCACCGGCTGCCTGGATGGCTTTAATGGTAAAAGCGCGTAAGCCATTCGCATAAGCGCTGAAAGCCAGGGCGATACCGTCAACTGTCGACCGGTTGAAGGGTGGCAGATCGCGATCGGCAAAAAGGTCTTCGGCCAATACCCGCCCCAGCGCCGCTTCATAGAAGACCGGCTCTGTTCCAAACTGCTTGTATTGAAGCGTTATGATCGCTTCGGCCTGCTCAACCGTTACCATTTCCATGGGTTATCCTCCTATTGTCGCCATCGACTGTTGTTCGAGTTTTTGGGCCACCAGCATATCCTGCGCCTGCCATCCGTCTTTTGGCTTTTTCAGGATGGCGGCTGCGAGCAGCCCCTGCAGATCATCGTCGGTACAGCCGTTTCGCATCGCTTGCTTCAGGTTGAAGCTGCCTGCTTCGTACAGGCAGGTCCTTACCATACCGGTGGGCGTGATGCGAATGCGGTTGCACGATCCGCAGAACGAGCGGGTATAGGCAGCGATGACACCGATATCTCCTTTGTGCCCGGGGATATGATAGCCGTAGGCAGTGGCATGCGGACTGTCTGCAATTTTTTGCAAACCGGGAAAATGGTCCCGGATATGCGCGAGTATGCGCAGGTAATTCCAGCGCAGTGAAATGGTGCGGGCGCCGCCGTTAAAAGGCATTTCCTCGATAAAGCGTACACTAACGGGAAGGGTCTTGGTGAGCTGCACCAATGGAATGATGTCGTCGGTATTGCTGTTCTCCATCACCACTGCATTTATCTTTACTGCGATATCGTGGGTCAGCAATGCGTCGAGCGTTTTCAACGCTTTGTCGAGCGCGTCACGACGCGATATACGGATAAAGCGATCCCTGTCGAGCGTATCGAGGCTGAGATTTACCGTGGTGATTCCCATTTTTTTCAATTCCGGAACGAAGGGTGCGGTCAGCAATCCGTTGGTCGTAAGGGTCAGCTCCCGCAGTCCGCCGATGCGTGAAATGTCTTGTAAAAACGGCAGCAGGTCTTTCCGTACAAAGGGTTCGCCACCGGTGATGCGGATCTTCTCCACGCCCATTTTCACCAGCAATGCGCATATTCTCCGCATTTCACCGTAAGTCATCAGCTCGCGATGCGGCAGCCAGTTCAGTCCGTCGGCGGGCATGCAGTAGGTGCAACGCAGGTTGCACCTGTCTGTAACTGCAAGCCGGAGATAATTTATGCTGCGACCATAGCTGTCTGTAATCATTTGCCTTAGTTCTATGCTGTTCTGCCTACCACTATTTTGTCCAGGCCTTTGATATGCCTTCGCCCGGTTTTGAAGTCCGTAGTCGTTATCACCAGTATCCTGTTTCGCATCTGTTGCAGTGGTTCTCCCTCTATGGCTGTTACAATAAAAATATTGTTCCCGGTAGGGGAGTTGAACAGCTCGTTCCAGGAGTATACTACCTTGTAGTTGTCGCTCGCCGTGAAGGTGAAATAAAATTCACTGAACAGTTTCGGGTTGTCTTCTTTCAGCGCTATATTTTGCAGCAGGTCTTTCAGCAACACCCCCTTCACCTGTTTCAGGTTGCCGCGGGGCTCGCCCTGGTGGCTGGTGACTGCCAGGTCGGGAATATCTTTGGCCGCCAGCTTCCCGATGTCTCCCAGTGTAATTCTCACTTCATGTTTAACCAGCCCGGTTACCACAAATTCGTTGGTTGGCCTGACCTCGGCTTTCTGTGCCCGGGTTGTCAGTGCGCCGAGTATCAACAGGGATAATAACAGGTTCTTCATGGCATGTTGCTTTCCTGTGCGGAAACGGTTCATGGTTACTAAAGTACAAACTTGTGGGCCAGCCAGCAATGTTTTACACCCCCATTTGGGCGGTCGGCCGGAATAAACCGGCGACGTTTATACATCGTTTGGTACATTCGTCGCATTAAGCAAGCAACTATGATCTGGTTTTCTCCTGTTACCATCGAGGCATTGAACAAACTGGGCAAGGGTACCATGGGCGAGTACCTGGGCATGGAGTGGATTGAAGTGGGCGATGATTTCCTGCGGGCGCGCATGCCGGTGGATCATCGCACCCGTCAGCCCTATGGATTGCTGCACGGTGGCGCTTCTGTGGCACTGGCCGAAACCCTTGGCAGTGTGGGAGCAGCTATTTCTGTCGACATGTCAAAGTTCATCGCCGTGGGTATGGAGATCAATGCCAATCATATCAGGAGTGTGAAAGACGGATTCGTGACCGGCACGGCGCGGCCCCTGCACCGCGGTGGTACCTCGCAGGTGTGGGAGATCAGGATTGAAGACGAGCGGGGCAAGCTGGTATGCATCAGCCGGCTGACGGTGGCGATCCTGAAAAAGCCCACAGGATAGCATCGGCCGGCGGCTATAGGGCTTCCAGCACATCTTTGATGCTGGGGAAAGTGTTATCGAGCACCGTGGACCATTCGGTCCGCCGCAGCCATCTCAGTTCGGTGATGTCTTCCTCCGCCTGCGGCTTTTCCTGCTGACGGGCATCGGCCACCATCTCAAACCATACAGATTCTTTCAGGATGTGCTTACCGGCTTCGTGATAGGTATGACAGGTGTGCAGCAGCATCCTGCTGATACGGGCGGCAACGCCGGTTTCTTCGGCCACTTCGCGCGTGGCGCATGCTTCTATGGTTTCGCCGGGGTCGAGCTTGCCCTTGGGGAGGTCCCACTTTTCCCGGCGGTAGATGAACAGCAGCCGGTCTTTTTTCCACACGGCGCCGCCGCCCGCCTGCACCAGGGTAAATTTTTTCCATACGGCTTTTTGCAGCGCTTCCAGGTCGGGGTGGCAAAGAATGCCGGCATGAACGGAAGGTTTTTCCATTTCGTGCAGCATCGCATGGATAGCGTGGGGGGAGAACTCGTCGATGAACACGGCGTCATCGTGGTGCAGGAAGGGGGCGATCGCAGGATCGATGGTATCGCAGAGGAAAAGCGGGTTCTCGCCAAAATAGATTTTGATGTACATAGATGCGGGAGGTATTTTTGCCGACCGATAACAAAAATATATGAAGTCAAACGAAAAAGCCGTTGCCGAGAAGTTGCTGCAATGCCATGCGGTTCAATTGCGGCCGGAAGAGCCCTTTACCTGGGCGAGCGGCTGGAAAAGCCCGATCTACTGCGATAACCGGAAGGTATT
>JAKPBL010000267.1 GCA_029778965.1 Bacteroidota bacterium | reverse complement strand
TATTTGCTCGCGGGTCATACTCATCGCCGGTTTAATTTTAGTGCAAAATTAACCAATGAAGCCGGTAAAATGTTGACCCTAACCACCCTAAGGGCTATATTTGACCCAATGAAGAGAATTTTACCCCTTGTTGCTATAGGCCTTTTTGTAATATGTCAACGTGCCAATGCGCAGTTCGAGCAGATCAAAGACTCGGTGGTGCAATTGTATGGTGTGGTGATGACGGCCGACAGCCTGCAGGGAATCCCTTCAGTCAGTGTTTCCATAAAGGGAAGCGGCAGGGGCACCGTTAGTAACGACCAGGGTGTATTCTCCATTGTGGTGCTGAAAGGCGATATCATCGAGTTCAGCAGTGTGGGATACAGGCCAAAGCTGGCCGAAATTCCCAAAACGCTGGAAGGCAACCAGTACAGCCTTATCCAGTTGCTGGTAACCGATACCCAATACCTGCCGGCCACTATTATACGGCCACGTCCTACGCGAGAGCAGTTTGAACGCGATTTCGTCAACACCGTTATTCCCGACGACCAACTGGAGATCGCGCGTAAGAACACCGACGAAGACACCCGCCGGGCCCTGATGGCAGTGATACCGGCCGATGGCAAGGAAGCGGCCAACTATACCCTTCGCAAACAGGCATACAAGTACACCTATGCGGGACAGACACCGCCCATCAATCTCATGAACCCCGTGGCCTGGGCAGAATTTATCCGCGCCTGGAAAAGAGGCGATTTCAAAAGCAGGAAGTAACCGTACATTTATCCGCAAAGAACGGATATGTTTCAACGGATTGCCGTCATCGGCGCGGGCACCATGGGCAACGGTATCGCCCATGTATTTGCCCAGTATGGATTTTCGGTGCACCTGGCCGACAACAATGAAAGTCAACTGCAAAAAGCGTTGACAACGATTGCAGCCAATGCCGACCGGCAGGTGGCCAAAGAAATCATCGATGCGGGGCAAAAGCAGTCGCTGCTCGGCCGTATCAGCACTTTCACGTCGTTGCCGGAAGCAGTAGCCGATGCCGACCTCTGCATCGAGGCTGTTTCGGAAAAATTCGGGCTTAAAGAACAGATCTTCCAGGTGCTCGATGCGCATGCGCCCGCCCGTTGCATACTCGCAAGTAATACCTCTTCTATTTCAATAACACGCATTGCCGCTATTACCCGCCGGCCGGGAAAAGTGATCGGCATGCATTTCATGAATCCTGTTCCGGTCATGAAGCTGGTAGAGGTGATCAACGGGCTGTCGACCGAAAAACAGGTGACCGATGCCATCATAGACCTTTGCAGCAAGATCGGGAAAACGCCGGCCCCGGCAGAAGACTATCCCGGCTTCATTGCAAACCGCATACTCATGCCCATGATCAACGAAGCGATCTATGCCTTACAGGAAGGGGTAGCCGATATCGCATCGATAGACACCATTATGAAGCTGGGCATGGCCCATCCCATGGGGCCTTTGCAACTGGCCGATTTCATCGGGCTCGACACCTGCCTGCAGATCATGCGGGTGTTACAGGAGGGATTCGGGCAACCGAAATACGCACCCGCCCCCCTCCTGGTGAATATGGTAACAGCCGGCAAGCTGGGCGTAAAATCGGGTGAGGGATTTTATACTTATACAGGTGGTTCTAAAACAGCCGTTCCCAATCATTCGCTCACCCGTCTTCATCGCTAACGGATAATGCCCGCCATATACAACATGAGCAGGGAGGCCGCGATCAGGATGAACAGGAAGGCCCAGCCGGTCCACTGGCCGTCTACCGGGTCGATGGGTGCGGGAATGGCATCGGCGCCGATAGTCAACGCCGGCTGCGGCGCAGGCATTGCCTCCTGCTGTTCGATCCGCTCTTTCAGTGACAGCCAGCCTGCATCGAGATCGGGGAGTGAAGGCGGCGGCAGCGACTGGATTTTCTTCAGCACCAGCGGGCGGAACGGTTGAATATACCGGGTGAGCGAGGCCAGCTCCTGCCTGTTCTTTTCTTCTTTTACCTGCAGGCGTGCGGCAATTTCCTCATCGCTGAAACCTTCCACGGCCGATAACAGCAGGATCATCTGCACACCCGCAGGTAATGCCTGCAATGTTTTTTCAGTATCGGCCGGCACCAGGCGGTCCCATTCTTTCAGCAGGTTCAGCACCGTTGGCACATAGGTAATGCTGCGTCCTTTGAGCGCGCTGTCGATCACCTTGTTTTTGACGAAAGATTTAAAGCCCGAATGAACAGGATCGAAAGAAGGCAGCGATGCAAACAGATCGGCAAATGCATCGGCGGCAATACCGGCGGTTCCGCGGTCGGGGCGGCTGTACCGGCGCGCCACTTCCCACACGTAGGGAAAATATTGCCGGTAAAGGATTTCCTGCGCTTTTTTGTCGCGCAGGGCTGCTCTTTTAACAATCGCATGAAGAGATATAGCCGTGTTTGCCATGTAGCCAGTTGGTTCCGGGTACCAATATAAATATATTTACGTATGCTAATCATCTCCAAGCTGGTGAGCTTCCTGCTATCGCCGGCGCATTGGTTGTATTTTGCCGTATTGCTCCTACTGCTGGTTCGCAACAAAAAATGGAAAAAGAGAATGGCGGTGATGGCCATTGCAATACTGCTTGTTTTCAGCAATCCGCTCCTTTTCCGGTGGGCTTACCAGGCCTGGGAAGTGAAGCAGCCTGCATTAACGGGCAGCTATGGCGCGGTTATCCTGCCCGGCGGCATGGCAGACTACGATCTTCGCAACCAGGGGCATTTCAACTATGCGAGCGACCGGTTCATTCAGGCTGCGCTGCTGTACCACAGCGGGAAAGCCCCGTACATCATTGTAACCGGCGGAAACGGGTTCATCAACCGCGATATTCCGCCAGAAGCCCTTTTCCTGAAAACAGCGCTGGAAACCCTGCAGGTTCCGCCGGGCCGGATTATCACGGAAACGCGTAGCCGAAATACGCGCGAAAACGCCCTGTACACCCGGGAAAAAGCCGATAGCCTGGCGTTGAAAGGACCGATGATACTGGTCACCTCGGCCATGCACATGCGGCGCTGCCTCGAAGAGTTTGGTAAGGCGGGACTTACCATTATACCTTATTCATGCAACTATGAAGTGCTCGATACCGATGCGCCCTTTTATGACCACTTGTGGCCCGATGTTTCATTGCTGCAATCGTGGGGACGATTGTTCAAGGAGTGGATCGGGTGGACAATCGCTCATTTCAGAAAATAATCAGC
>JAKPBL010000259.1 GCA_029778965.1 Bacteroidota bacterium | reverse complement strand
AGCCCTGGGCAGTAAGTCGGGGTTTACCTGGTGGCTCGCCGCGGGCAGGTATAAAATCCAGTCGCACGTATTCCATATCTCCCTCAACGCACGCACCGCGTATTCGGGAAGTCCGCGGGCTGCGAGCTGCTGCAGCGCCTGCGGTTGTTGCTGTGCCGAGCCGGGCAGCGACAGTGTGTCGGTCACCACCTCCCAAAGACCCGCCTGTATGCCGTGGAAATAAGCGGTGGCGTCATTGCTGGCAAGCGCATTTTTTGCCGGTAGGAGCGGATCATGTATCACCGGGGGTATTTCTTCCGGTATTTCGGCAGGCGCCGCCGGTATGCCCGGTTTTCTTTTTCGCCGGTACAATAGCAATAACAGCGCGAACACCAGGGGTGCACTGGCCGCGGCACCGATCAGCCAGCCATTGAACTTGCGCGGTGCAGTAGCCATGTTCTTGGGCATATTTTGCGGAGCCTTTCCGGCCTCTACAATAAGCACGGCACTGTCGGTGCGTAATGTTTTGTAGGCAGCAGTGGCCGGGTCGAAATAGCTGAACTCGATAGCGGGCAATAATATCGTTCCGGCGGCATCGGGCATGATGGAATAGCGAAAAGTTTTCCGGCCTTCCATCGGCGCCACCGATTTGTTGATGGTGTCTGTAACCGTAGGGTCCATCAGGTGCAGTCCCGCGGGCAATTTCCACTCCGGAGCGGTTACGAGCGGCAGGTTGCCCGCGCCTTCTACCCGCAGGTCGTATTGAACCGGGTCGCCGGCATGCGTGCTGCTGTCGACCAGCCGGCCGCTGATGCTGAAATGACCCACAGCGCCGTTGAAGCTTTCAGGTGCGTCTGCCGGTAAAGGTTTGATATGCATGGTTTGCGGCGTGCTCGACAAGCTGACCTGGTAGCTTTCGGGTGTGCCGTTTGGCCGGTCGAAAAAGCCTTCAAACATTTTTTCTATAAGCGACTCGCCCGACCGGCTGCTGTTGCCGGTTGCATCGCTGCGTAAGAACTGTACCTGGTTGTCGAGTTCCACGGGATCCAATACAAAATCCCCGTCCTGCAATGGCACCAGTTGAATTTTGCGGATGATGTGCGACATGAATTTTTTACCGTTGCGGGTTTCGACCTGTACTGAAGTGCGGTCGGGCTCCAGCATATCATACACGCTGAATCCGTTGAGCGACGGCCATTTCGTAACCCTTGAATTGGAGCGAAGCCGCGTATATAGCTTATAGGTAGCCACGATCGGTTCGCCTACATAGGCTGTTTTCTTATTGGATTCCACCGTCACCAAAAGATTATCCTTGATTTTTTGGGAAGCGTTTTCTTTCGGCTTTAATATATAATCTTCTTCGGGAGCATCGCGATAAAGGCCTACGCCTGGATTGCGGGGATAGGGATTGGGTGTTTTGGCCACTTTGTCGCCCACTTCGATAACTACTTTATTGGACGTCATTTTTTGTCCGTCGATCAGCGCCGTTGCACCCGGCAGCGGAAGGCTGCCTTTTCGCAATGGTTGCAGTACATAGATGATTCCCGAATAGTGGCTGTACACGCCGTTGGTGATCATGCTTCCTTCCGACCTCACCGGTCCCTGCACTACTTTGAAATCACGAAAAGCCGGCAGCCGGAAATCTTCGACCGATTTTGCGTTCTCGATCGTGTAGGTGACCTGCAATACATCGTTCAGGTGTATCTGCAGGCTGCCGGGAACAGTGCTGAATTTCACCTGCGCAGTGAGAACAGCCGGCGCCAGGAAAAAACCGAATAGCAGGTATGAAAAGAAAACAGGTTTCATAACAGTCAAAGATCGCCCAACTGCGGACGTAATACGATGTCTTCCACGCAGGCGGCGGGCCCCAGGCTGGCTGCGGCAAAAACCATGCGCGCAATGTCGTCGGCCTCCATCAGCCGGCGGGGGTCGATGCCCGATCCTGCCCACGAATCGGTATAGACGGCGCCGGGTATTACAGCGGTTACCTTGACCTGGAAAGGTTTCATCTCTTCACGCAGGTTGCGGCTGAAGCCCAGCAGCGCATGCTTGCTGATGCTGTAGGCGCCGCCGTTGGGATAGGCTTGCAGGGAAGCGATGGAGCAGATATTGAAGATATGGCCGCTGCGCCGGGCCATCATGGCCGGCAGTAACAGGCGGGT
Source organism: Bacteroidota bacterium (assembly GCA_029778965.1). Lineage (GTDB taxonomy): Bacteria > Bacteroidota > Bacteroidia > Chitinophagales > Chitinophagaceae > Flavihumibacter. The sequence continues at coordinate 2,762 of JAKPBL010000259.1, read as the reverse complement.
CACATAATAAGCGCTGAACAGGTTCTGCCGCAGCATGGTGTCCAATGCATCATCGGCTTCTTCATGGATGCTGCCGGGCACAAACCTGCCGGCATTGTTCACCAGTATATCGGGTACGCCTTGCCCCAGTACCCAGTTGCACCAGCGCTGCGCGTCTTCTTTTACCGAAAAATCCGCAGGCATCGCTTTCACGGTTGCCTGCGGATAATCGGTCTGCATTTCCTGCAAAGTATGATAGAGCGCCGTTTCACCCCGGCTGCCCAGCAATACAGTGGCTTTACCGGCGGCAAACACCCGGGCAATGGATTTGCCTATTCCCTTACTGGCGCCTGTAACAACAATGATCATGCGCGTAAAGGTACGGCATCTCAGGCCACGGCTTTAACGGTTTTCCTTTTCGACCAGCTAAAACAGGCGGTGCCTATGCCACCGGCCAATACGAGTATTCCCATCCATTGTAAAGCGGCGGCGGCAAGGGCTGGTTTCTTTTCGCCTGCTACCATATCGGCCAGCGACCAGTCGCTTTTGGGGTGCGTGCCTTCCCGGTAATCATCGTAAGTATCACCTTCGGCAAACCTGGTTTGCGCAATGATGGCCGGCAACTCATTTTTGATAGCCGGCAGTTGATCCATCGTTGCCACGGCGTTGATCTTGATAACACCGGTATTGCCCAGCAGGCGCAGGTTATAGTTCAGTATCTCTTCGTCGCTGCCGGTGGCTTTGATGCGGCTGGCCCAGTACAATGCTTTTTTATAGGTGTCGTAATAAGGCACCATCACCCAGCCGGTTACTTCGAGGGTATTATACCCCATGTCGATACGGGTGGCATTGCTTTGCTGCATGTTACGTTGTAAAACCGATAAGAGTTCGTCGTGATCGAGCGACGTGTTCTTATTGTCAGACACATGACCAAAAGCGCCATAGCTGATAACGAAGCTATGATCGTTCTCCAGCCGTGCGGCGCGAAAGCCTTTGCGCACCAGCATGCCGGCTACATCCATATCGGGCATATTGCCCCAGAGCTCTTCCAGGATAAAACGGGCCTGGTCGGCTTCGATGAAAAGAAATCCCTCGGGTACCGTAAGGTCGATATGACCATCGGCCAGGGAAACATGTCCTTTTTTGAAAACAAGTTTTTTGTCGATAGAATCCAGTTGCCTGTTAAGGGTGGCGATCAGGCTGTTTTCTTCTTCTTCGGCTAACAGGTGATCGGGATGGGCGGCAGCGCTTGATAAACACAAAGCGGCCAGGCCGGTGAGTAAAAGGGTTCGCATGGGTTTTTGGTTTAGGGTATTGCGATCGGAAATTGAAGATAGGTATTCATGTTGGACCTTGCAATATCTTTGACCTGATTATGAAGGCATATCGCTATCTTTTTTTTGATCTGGATCATACTTTGTGGGATTTTGACAGTAATGCGAAGCAAACACTGGAAGAACTACATCGTACTCTTTCGCTGCACGACCGTGGAATTACGGATTTCGACCGGTTTTACCGAACATACCTCTTGCACAATGAAAAACTGTGGGATCGCTACCGGAAGGGTTTTATCAAAGTAGATGAGCTTCGCTGGAAACGCATGTGGCATACATTGCTTGATTTTAAGATCGGCGACGACAAGCTGGCGCGCGCCATGGGCGATGAATTCCTGCGGCTGCTGCCTACCCGCCGGCTGGTATTTCCGCATACCATCGAATTGCTCGACTATCTGCGCAACAAAGGATATGAGCTGCACCTGATCACCAACGGGTTTGAAAAAACGCAGCACGAGAAAATAAAAAATGCCGGCCTTACGGGATACTTCGGCCAGGTAATTACATCAGAAGGAAGCAATAGCCTCAAGCCGCACAAGGAGATATTCGATTATGCTTTTACACTGACGGGCGCCCGCGCCGATAACAGCATTATGATCGGCGACAGCATCGACGCCGACATCATGGGTGCGGCCAACGCAGGCATGGACCAGGTGTATGTGAACCATACGAACAGTGTCACCGATTTCAAACCCACCTATACGGTGTATTCGCTGAAAGAGATGGAAAATATTTTTTGAGCTTACAAAGTAGCCAGCACGGTAACGCCGCCTTTCACGTGCTCGTTCAGCGATACGTCGACCTGCGTGCCTACGGGCAGCAGCACGTCGACCCGGCTGCCGAACTTGATGAATCCCAGCTCTTCGTTCTGCTTTACTTTCATGCCGGGTTGCAGGTAGTTCACAATGCGTTTCGCGAGCGCTCCGGCGATCTGCTTCACCAGTATCTCTGTATTCCCGTTCCGGATAACCACGCTGTGGCGTTCGTTTTCGGTAGAAGATTTCGGATCCCAGGCCACCAGGTACTTACCCTTGTGGTATTGGCTGTACAGCACTTCGCCCGATATCGGGTTGCGGTTCACATGCACGTTGGCCGGGCTCATGAAAATACTCACCTGCAGGCGCCGGTCTTTGAAATACTCCACGTCGGTGATCTCTTCGATCACCACCACCTTGCCATCGGCAGGGCAGATCACCTGGCTTTCAGATACCGTCATGGTACGGTTTGGTATGCGGAAGAAAGAAATGATAAAGAGCAGCAGGCCGAACAGCACCACCAGCAGCAGCCAGCTCAGCCAGGGCGCAGCAGCGCTGATAAAGAAGAACGAAAGCAGGTTCAGCACGGCAAAAACGAGGGTGGCGACCGCAATCGTTTTGTATCCTTCTTTGTGGATGGTCATGTTCTTTTATTGAACTGCAAAAGTAAGGGCCAATCTGTATATTGCGGCCA
>JAKPBL010000234.1 GCA_029778965.1 Bacteroidota bacterium | reverse complement strand
ACCGCCCATACTGATGCCCGTCAGGTAAATACGGGTAGTATCAATGGGATATTTGTTTAAGAAATAACTGAGGGTATTGGAGATTACGTCTGCATAGCCTACGGGCGACTGCGGTGCAAGCACGATGAATTTTTTGGTGATGCCATTGATGGTTACCGAGTCGGGAAAGCCGCCGTTCTTGCAGCGTTTGGGCAGGTCGTTTTGGAAAAGCTTTTCCAAAGCCGAATCCGATCCGTTCCCGATCTCTCCCTGGCCGTGCTGGTAAATGATAACCGGGTATTTGGTGTTGCCCGAACTGTCGTACCCGTAAGGAAGGTATTCAATATAGCCGGTGTAGTTCAGCCCTTCCAGCCCTTTTCGCACCTTTCGTACAGTGCTTTGCTGGCTTAAGGCTGAAAAGCAAATACAAAGGAACCAAAGGGTGAAGACCGACTGTAACGTAAACATCTTTTTCATGCCGATAAATTTTAGTTTGTCATTAAATGACGGTCGGGCTTAAGGACATGCGGGTAAGGATACCTGTTATCAAATGTAGCCGGTGACCGGTTCCGTTGTATCCGTATTTATACTGAAAGCAACTGAGATTTTCCCCGTGGTGTGATTGTTACGGTCGATGTACAGCGCAGCCGCCGGCATATGCACAGGCAGTTGACACTATTGACCAGTGTTTCACTGCGGGTAGCCGGATATAATGTAAAAGAATAACGATGAGCAGCACGAAGATTCTGCCGGGAGAAAACCGCCTATTCCGCACGTAAGCTGCTGACCGGGTTGGCCAATGCCGCTTTCACCGTATGAAAAACGACGGTGAGCAGCGTGATCAGCAGCACGGCGAACGCCGAAAACACAAAAGGACTCACCCGCAGCCCGGTATTGTAAGGGAATATCTTCAGCCATTTCGACATGAAATAACCTGCCACCGGGAAAGCGATGAGGCACGACAATCCCACCAGGAACACGAAGTTCCGGGTCATCAGCGGAATGATCTGCCCCATGCCGGCGCCCAGCACCTTGCGGATGCTGATCTCTTTCTGCCTTTGTTCGGTGGTGAATGCAATCAGCCCCAGCAAGCCCAGGCAGGTGATAACGATCGTAAGCGCCGAAAAGGCGGTGAATATCTTCCCTCTTTTCTGGTCGGCCGCATACTGGCTGTCGAAATCCTGGTCGAGAAAAGTATATTGAAAAGGAATATCGGGAAAGCTGTTCTTCCAGGTATTTTCAATGCCGGCAATGGTGGCCGGCAGGTTTCCGCTGCGCAGCTTCAGTTGAATCAGGTTGCTGTTGGGTGAGTAGAGCAGGATGAGGGGTGCGATTTCATTGTACAGCGATTTTTGGTTAAAATCTTTTACCACGCCAACCACTTCCAGGTAATTGCCCGACGTGTCGCCGGTGAACTTCACCCGCTTGCCGAGTGAATTTTCACCCCATCCGAAATCTTTGGCCAGCTTTTCGTTCACCAGTATGCTGTGCAGGGTATCGGCCAGGCCCGAGAAATTTCTTCCTTTCGCCAGCCTGATGCCGAGGGTTTTAACATAATCTTCGTCGATGCCGTACATGTCCACGCCCTTGTCCACATAACCGCTGGCGGTTTCAATCGAGAACAGGTTGAAGGTGATGCCGGCACCGGGAATTCCGTTCGACGTACTGACCGACAACACGTTCGGATTTTTGCGCATTTCGTTTTTGAACGATAGTACGGCGCTCCTGATATTCCGGTCGGTAATCGCCGAAGCTGTCAGTACATGCGATTTGTCGAATCCGAGGTCCTTGCTTCTCAAATAGTTTAATTGCCCGTACACCACCCAGGTGCAGATGAGCATGATCATGGATATAGAGAACTGGATGACCACCAGAGCGCGCCGCAAGTGCACATTGCTGGAGCCTTTTGACAGGCTGCCCTTCAGCACGCTGACCGGGTTGAACTTCGACAGGTAAAAGGCCGGGTAGCTGCCGCCAACAATTCCTACAAACAATACTACACCCAGCAGAATGGCAAAGGTGTCGGGCTTGAACAGGGTTCCAAACGAGATGAATTTACCTGCGATGTTGTTGAACACGGGCAGGAAGAGGGCGATCAGGCCGAAGCTCAGCAATAAAGCGACAAACGCCGTCAGGGTCGACTCGATGAGGAATTGCGCTACCAACTGGGTTTTGTTCGACCCCGTTACTTTCCGGATGCCGATCTCTTTTGCCCGCCGGGCCGACCGGGCAGTGGTCAGGTTCATATAGTTGATGCAGGCGATCAGCAGCATGAAAAAAGCTACTGCTGAAAAGATATAGATATACGACATGCTGCCCGCTTCTTCGGGTTCGTTGAGCGTGGTGGAATGGAGATGGATGGAGGTGATGGGCTGCGCCTCGAACCGGATCTTGATATTGAACTGGGAAAATATGGGCGCCATGTATTTGTCGTACATGGGCCTCATTTTTTCGGTAAAGGCGGCAGCGGAGCTGCCCGGCTTTAGCAGCACATAGGTATAATAGTCGAAGTTCCCCCAGTTGCTGGCAAAATCGGCCGGTAACGTATTCCGCGATACCAGGATATTGAACAGGAAATGGGAGTTTTTGGGCAGGTCTTCGATCACACCGGTTACCCGGTACACTTTACCGTTCACGTTCTCCAATGTCTTGCCAAGGTATTGCTGGTGGTTTCCAAAAAATTTAATAGCCGACGATTCGGAGAGCACCAGCGTATTCGGTTCCTGAAGGGCTGTTTTGGGATCTCCTTCGAGGAACCGCGTGCTGAATACGCGAAATACATTGCTGTCGGCGAAAAATACTTTCTCCTCGTATAAGCGGGTAGCCCCGTTCTTGAACAGCGTACGCCCGCTGTTCACAAAACGAACGGCTTCTTCTACTTCGGGGTAATCGCTTGCCAGTGCGGGCCCCGCCGGGAACGGTGCAATGGCCCAGCGCATCGTATCCCTGTCTGCTTCCTTGATAATGGAGTTGATACGGTATATCCGGTCGGCATTTGCAAAATGTTGATCGAAGCTCAGTTCGTCTTTTATGTAAAAAATCAGG
>JAKPBL010000084.1 GCA_029778965.1 Bacteroidota bacterium | reverse complement strand
CCTTTCGCGATAAGCCCAGCATCACCCGGCTGGTAGACAATCTTGAAAAGCTGAAACTGGTGAAACGCATCTCTTCCAAAGAGGACCGTCGCATGAACCTTGTTTACCTCACCGCAGAAGCGAGGAAGATGCAGGACCGTACCATGGAAATTGCCGAAGAAACGCTGAATGAAGCCCTGGTGACAGTACCCGCCGACCAGGTAGAGGTTTGCAAGCAGGTATTGCAGATCGTATATGATAACCTGAAATAAAATTTGTCAAAATACTTAAAATAAGTGCCATGTCAAACACCGCACAACCCACTATCCAGACACGCAAAGGCGGTCAATGGCTGATCAGCGAAAGCCTGGCGGCCGATACATTTACGCCCGAAGACTTCAACGAAGAGCAGCAAATGGTAAAAGATATGTGCGCAGGATTTCTCGACACAGAAGTAATGCCGATTGTTGACCGGATCGATAAGCTGGAGCCGGGCCTCATGCCTTCGCTGCTGGTGAAAGCGGGCGAGCAGGGATTGCTGGGCACGTCGATTCCCGAAGAGTTCGGCGGACTCGGAAAAGATTCCATCACGGCGACACTGGTGAACGAAGGGCTGGGCGGCGGATTTTCCTTCAGCGTAGCGGTATCGGCGCATACCGGCATCGGCACCCTGCCGATTTTGTATTTCGGCACACCCGCCCAAAAAGCCAAATACATTCCCAAGCTGGCTACCGGTGAATGGAAGGGTTCTTATGGATTGACCGAACCGAACAGCGGCAGCGACGCGCTGGGCGCAAAAACCACGGCAAAGCTAAGCGACGACGGCAAATATTATATTCTCAACGGCCAGAAATGCTGGATCACCAACGGTGGCTTCGCCGATGTTTACACGGTATTCGCCAAGGTGGATGGCGACAAGTTCACCGGCTTTATCGTAGAACGTGGCATGGAAGGATTTACGCAGGGACCGGAAGAGCACAAGATGGGTATTAAAGGAAGTTCTACCGTGCAATTGTATTTCCAGGATTGCAAGGTGCCGGTTGAAAATGTACTCGGGGAGATTGGCCGGGGGCATATCATTGCTTTCAACATTCTTAACATCGGCCGGTTGAAACTATGCGCCGCCGCCCTGGGCGGATCGAAGCGCAACCTGAACGTGAGCATCACCTATGCCAAAACCCGCGAGCAGTTCAAACAACCCATCGCCAATTTCGGAGCGATCAAGAACAAGCTGGCGGAAATGGCCATCCGCACCTGGGTCTGCGAAGCAGGATTGTATCGCACGGCGAAGTGGATCGACGACCAGGAGCATGCGCTGCTGGCCGAAGGCAAACCCTTCAACGAAGCCTTGCTGGGCGCCGCCGAAGAGTTCGCGATCGAATGCGCTATGCTGAAAGTATATGGCAGCGAGGTGCTCGACTTCGTGGTAGATGAGGGCGTGCAGATACATGGCGGCAATGGCTACAGCGATGAATACCTGATCTCGAGGGCTTACCGCGACAGCCGCATCAACCGCATTTATGAAGGAACCAATGAGATCAACCGGCTGCTGACGGTAGATATGGTACTGAAGCGCGCGATGAAAGGCAAGATCGACCTCATGACGCCGGCAATGAATGTAATGAAAGAGCTGATGAGCATTCCTGATTTCGGGACAGCCGACGACACATTGTTTGCGGCTGAGAAGAAGGCCGTTGCCCAGTTCAAGAAAGCCATCCTGCTGGCCGCCGGCGCCGCCGTACAGAAGCTGATGGCAAAAATAGACCAGGAGCAGGAGATACTGATGGCGGTGGCCGATATGGCGATCGATACCTATCATGCTGAAAGCGCCTTACTGCGGTTGATCAAAATGGTGGAGCAGCGTGGCGAGGCCGCCTGTGCGTACGAAACGGATATTGTGCGCAGCTATATTTACGATGCGGCCGATCGCATCAGCAAACACGGCAAGGATGCCATCAATGCCTTTGCCGAAGGCGATGAGCAGCGAATGATGTTGCTGGGCATCAAGCGCTTTACCAAGGTGGCGCCCTTCAACAGCAAGGAAGCCAAACGCCGTATTGCGGCGAAGTTGATCGACGACGGGCGCATCGCTTTATAAAC
>JAKPBL010000200.1 GCA_029778965.1 Bacteroidota bacterium | reverse complement strand
TGTTCCCCCATATTCTTCAATCCCAGGCTGTAAATGGTGGGGAACATGATGCTCAGAAAGAAATTGAGCAGCATAAGGGCAATGAAAGAAGGCCACCCGAAGCGTTGTGCGATGACAACGCAAAGCAGCGCATTCGCCAGCGCATAAAACCACAACAGTTTATTGGGAGCAATGTATTTCATCAGCCAGGTGCTTACAAAGCGGCCTACCATCAGCATAAACATACTGAACGAAAAATAGTAGGCGGCTTTTTCGTCGGTCATGCCGGGAATTTCTTCAATGCCATAGTTGATGAAATAGGCCCAGGTGCCGCCCTGGGCGGCCACGTTGAAGAACTGTGCCGCTACCGCCCACCTGAAATGGCGGTGACGGAAAATATTTTCCCTGTTTTTTCCGCTGACGGTGGTGGTGTTTTTATGCGGGTGGTTGATGAAAGCGGGCACTTTTACGAAAGAGAAGAGAACAGCTATGCTGCATACGGCAATACCGATCGCCAGGTAAAGCTGGCTGACGGCGTTCAGTTCTTCTTCGTGCCGGCCCGCCTTGAGCAGGAAATAACCGCCGATAACGGGACCGATCACGGCGCCCAGGCCGTTGAACGACTGTGACAGGTTGAGCCGCCGGTCGGAAGTTTGCTGGTCGCCCAGCGCCACGATAAAAGGATGCGCTACGGTTTCGAGCGTGGCGAGTCCGCAGGCGAGTACGAACAAGGCCAGCCTGAAAAACGAGAACGACGCAGCAGTGGCGGCTGGCACAAAAAGCAGGGCGCCGGCGCCGTATAACAACAATCCCAGCAATACTCCTTTTTTATATCCGTATCGCTGCATGAAGAGTCCCGCGGGAATACCCATTACGGCATAGGCGCCGAAGAGAGAAAGCTGCACCAGTCCCGACCTTGATTTGGAGATCTGCAATACCTGCTGGAAATGCCGGTTGAGCACATCGCCCATGCTGATGGCAACGCCCCATAAAAAGAAAAGGCAGGTAACAAAGGCGAAGATGAGCAGGTACCTGTTTTCGGTAAGCGGGGGACTGCTCTTTTGCTCCGCGGCAGCGGAAGCGATCCTTTCGGAAGCGGGTAGCAAGCTATCGGTTTCTGGCGTCATGGTGTTGTTTTGACTCGGTTGCGATTGTAAAACTATCCGCCCTGCCTGTTGATGAAGTTGCTCATCTTGACCAATAGTTACACTATTTTGTATGATTTATTTTATTTTTATCCCAGTATTTTTACAAAAAGAGATAATTGAAAGCGCAGTTCGAATCCATATCACCCGTCGGGTCAAATTCCTTCAATGCTTTCCGGCAGGAAAAAAAGGAATTTGACTATCCATATCACTATCATCCCGAATACGAGCTGACCTATATTACCAGTTCGGATGGGGTGCGGTATGTGGGCAACGAATTCCAGCGCTTTACCGCGAACGACCTGGTATTGCTGGGCCCCAATCTGCCGCATTGCTGGAAAAATGGCGAAAGGCAGAAAACAAAGGCGTCGGCGCTGGTATTGCAGTGGCGGGAGGATATGCTGGGAAAGGACTGGCTGGAAACAAAAGAGCTGTTCGCCATAAAAAGGCTGCACAAGCTGGCGGGCCGGGGTATCCAGTTTTCGGAAGCGGTGGCCTGTGAAGTGCGCGAAGATTTTGAAAAGCTGGTATCGCTCGAGTCGTTCGACAGCCTGATGGTGTTTTTGTCGATACTCGACAAACTGTCGCGCACCACCGATTTTTCACCCATTTGCAAGGACGACTTCACCCACCAGACCACGGGCGACAACGAGCGGATCAACCAGGTATATAATTTTGTAAAACAGAATTACACACGAAAGATCACGCTCGAAGAAGCGGCCGACGTGGTATGCATGACCGAAGAATCGTTCTCGCGGTTCTTCAGCAAGGTGATGAAGAAAAAGTTTTTTTCTTTTTTAAATGAATACCGGGTGATTGTGGCCTGCAAGCTGCTCATTGAATCTGATATGCCGATCGCGCAGGTTTGTTACAATGCGGGTTACGAAACCATTCCGTTTTTTTACCGGCAATTCAAGAAATACAAAAACTGTTCTCCGCAGTTTTACCGGTCGCAGTTCAGGCTTACCGGCGATTTTTCCATCCCGGTATTGTAAAGCTATTTGGTCGATTGGCGGATGATGAGCCGGGTGGGTACAATGATCTGCTGAAGCTGGTCGATCGGCACCCTGTTTTCCAGCTTATCGATCAGGACCTTGAACAATTGGAAGGCCAGTGCTTCCAGCGGCTGGGCGACGGCGCTGATGGGCGGGTTGTACACGCTGAACACGCTGTGGTCGTCGAATGCAATGATGCTGATATCGCCGGGTATGTTCAGTTGCAGTTCATTGATGGCCTTCACGCCGCTTAGGGCAAGATAGTTGGTGGCGAAGACGATGGCGTCTGTTTCCGGTTTCTTTTTTAAGAAAGACCTGATGGCATTGGAGCTGGTGTCTGCATCGTTCTCGAACGGGATCTTCAGCACCATAGGGGTCAGCCCGTGCTTTTTGATGGTATCGGTATAGCCATGCTCGCGTTCTTTCATCTGCAGTTGTTCCGATTGCAGGGTCACAAAGGCGATGTGTTTATATTGTTTCTCCGCCAGGTACGAAACGGCGTTTACCGTGCCTTTGTAATTATCGATCACCACGTAGTCGGTCTCCAGGTCTTCAAAATACCGGTCGAACAACACCACCGGCAAATCGTTTTTCAGGTCGCTTATCGCCGATTGAATGCCCGGCGGGGGCGTAATGATATAACCGTCTACATGCCGTTCGCGGAAAAGCTTTATCAGCTCCCTGGTTTTATCGGGGTCGTTTTCGGTGCTGCAATAAATGATCTTGTATCCGCTTTTATAGGCCAGGGCCTCGAGGTGAAAAGCAATATGCGAGAAGAAATAGTCGGATATTTTTTCCACCATCAGGCAGATCATCCGGGTTTTACCGGTGCTGAGGCTGCGGGCCAGCTCGCTGGGTTTATATCCCTTTTCCTTCACGTATTTGAGCACCCGCTGGGCCAGTTTGTCGCTTATTCTTTTCTCTTTGGCCTTTCCGTTGAGTATGAATGAAACCGTCGACTTGGAAACATTGAGCTGGGCGGCAATATCATTGATCGATAATTTCTTTTTCATGATAAGTATGGTGCTATTTAGGCAATAATTCTCATTCTTTTTGGTGCTGCGCCCCGAGCGGCAGCGGTCGCCGGGGTGGGCTGCAGGCAGTAGGTGGCTGGTATGCTAAAACCGGTTGTGCTACGGGGTTGCTGCAAATTTGTTAAAAAAATCTATTATGTGGCGGTATTTGCAGCATTTTGTTTAAGAAAACTCTCTTCTGTTGTGGCAATATCTTTTTTAAGCAGGCTTCAGGTGAGCTAAAAAAAAATATTGCAAAACCGGTTTTATTGCCTATACTTGTTTTCGAATTGAGTTGACTGCCTTTCAGGCCATATAAAAAAAACAGCAACGGTAAAACCATTGCTTACTTAAAATCCGCATAGATGACCAGGCGATTGCTGATGATAATATGGATGTTACCGGGGATGCTGTACGCCCGGGTTTCTTTTTCCCAGAACAATGTATTGCCTCCCTGGGCGCTGGGTGGTTTTGTAAGACCTGCGGGGCTCAATCCCATTATTTCTCCCCGGCCTTCTTCGGTGTTTTACGACCCGATGCACAAAAAGCAGGTGCATTGGGAATCCAACGATAC
>JAKPBL010000190.1 GCA_029778965.1 Bacteroidota bacterium | reverse complement strand
ACAAGGGCCATCATGTATCGGCTTCTTCCAGGATCCTGCAAGGATTTGAATCGCTGTACTCGGCTACCGTGGTAGAACGGCTGCTGGCCGAAGATGCGATCATCATCGGGCGGCTCAACTGCGACGAGTTTGCGATGGGCAGCAGCAACGAAAATTCGGCCTACGGCAACGTGCTGAACCCGCTGAACGAAAACTGTGTGCCGGGCGGCTCGTCCGGCGGCTCGGCTGCGGCGGTAGCTGCGGGGCTTTGTCATGCAGCCCTGGGTTCCGATACCGGCGGCTCCATCCGTCAGCCGGCGTCGTTCACCGGCACGGTGGGCATGAAACCTACTTACGGTCGCGTGTCGCGCTACGGCCTCATCGCGTATGCCTCTTCATTCGATCAGATTGGTCCGATAACGCGCAGTGTGGGCGATATGGCGCTGCTGCTGGAGGTGATCAGCGGCCACGACAAGCGGGACAACACCAGCTCCAAACAACAGGTGCCAGCTTACAGCCAGGCCCTGAACAGCAAAAAGAACTACCGGATTGCCTACCTCAACGAATGCATCGACGCCGACGGCATTGACCCTGAAGTGAAGGCGCGTGTGCTCGAACAGATCGAGCGGCTGAGGGCGGAGGGCCACACCGTAGAGCCTGTGAGCTTCCCTTACCTCGACTACCTGGTTCCCATTTATTACGTCCTCACTACGGCAGAGGCCTCATCCAACCTGTCGCGCTTTTCCGGCATCCATTACGGTTACCGGAGCCCTGCGGCCACCGACCTTGAAAGCACCTATAAGAAATCGCGCAGCGAGGGCTTTGGCAAAGAAGTAAAACGCCGGATCATGCTTGGCACTTTTGTGCTGAGTGCGGGATACTATGATGCCTATTATAGTAAAGGGCAGAAGGTGCGCCGCGTAGTTCAGGAAAAGACACGCGCTATCTTAAAAGACTACGATTTTATTCTCACGCCATCCACACCCGGCACCGCATTCGAGTTTGGTAAGAACAGCTCGGACCCGATAAAAATGTACCTCGAGGACATTTTCACGGTGCAGGCCCCTATTGCGGGTATCCCGGCCATATCCGTGCCCTGCGGCACACACAGCAACGGGTTGCCGATCGGCCTGCAGTTGATGGCCGACTATTTTGAAGAGAGCAAACTGCTGGACCTGGCTGCAACGATCAGGGCCTGACGGATGGCCGGCGCAAATGTTAAATCTTATGAACACGCCGGCCGCCTTGTTTTGAAATGCTGTAAATTTGCCGCGTTGTTATTTTAGAAAACTCAATTCAAAAACATAAAACGATGAAAGTATCAGTTATTGGAGCAGGCAACGTGGGCGCTACCTGCGCAGAGTATATCGCTCTCAATCGCATAGCAAGTGAAGTGGTGATCCTTGACATTAAAGAGAATTTTGCCGAAGGCAAAGCGCTTGACCTGATGCAGACCGCTACGCTGAACGGTTTCAATACCCGCATCACTGGAAGCACCAACGATTACAGCAAAACTGCAGGTAGCTCGGTGGTGGTGATCACCAGCGGCATTCCACGCAAACCGGGCATGACCCGCGAAGAGCTGATCGGCATTAACGCCGGCATCGTGAAAACCGTTACTGAAAATGTGCTGAAACATTCGCCGGAAGCCATCATCATTGTGGTGAGCAACCCAATGGATACTATGACTTACCTGGCGCTGAAAGAAAGCAAACTGCCAAAGAACCGCATTATCGGCATGGGCGGTATCCTGGACAGTGCCCGCTTTAAATGTTACCTGTCTATGGCAATGAACGCCCCTGCAAGCGACATCCAGGGCGTAGTCATTGGTGGACACGGCGATACCACCATGATCCCGCTGACCCGCTTTGCTACCAATAATGGAGTGCCTGCTTCACAACAACTCAGCGCTGAAGCGCTTAAGAAAGTGGCCGCAGATACCATGGTGGGCGGCGCCACACTTACCGGCATGCTGGGCACCAGCGCCTGGTACGCTCCCGGCGCGGCTGTAGCCGCCCTGGTAGGCAGCATCATCAACGACCAGAAAAAATTGTTCCCTTGCTGTGTGTATCTGGATGGCGAATATGGCCAGAAAGACATCTGCCTCGGCGTACCTGTAGTTATCGGTCGCAATGGCTGGGAGAAGATCGTGGATTTCAACCTCAACGACGAAGAGAAAGCCCTGTTTGCAAAAAGCGCAGATGCCGTACGTAGCATGAATAACGTGCTTAGCGAAATGAAATCCGCTTAACCAACAAGCATTTTTTAAAAACCCCGTCTTTTAATCAGACGGGGTTTTTTTATTGCTTACTTTTATTGTGCTATGAGAATCTTCCTGCTCTGTGTGCCGCTTGCTTTTACGCTCAAGGCTCAATACGCGCCCGTGGCACGCAATGCGTTTATGGGTCGTGAGATACAGGAGGCGTTTGACT
>JAKPBL010000166.1 GCA_029778965.1 Bacteroidota bacterium | reverse complement strand
ATGCGATGCTTGCCGGCTCGGAAATACTTTTTAAAGCCCGTCAGAAAAAGCTGAAAGTATTCAACCGCGGCATTAGCGGCGATAAAGTGTACCAGCTCGCCGACCGGTGGGAGGAAGATTGCCTGGCGCTCAAGCCAACGGTGCTGAGCATACTGGTAGGCGTGAACGACTACTGGCACAGCCTGCTCAACGGTTACAAGGGCACTGCAGACACCTATCTTACCGACTACCGTAAGCTGCTCGACCGCACCCTGAAAGCCCTTCCGGGTATCAGCATCATCATCGGCGAACCTTTTGCGGTGGCGGGCGTTCAGGCCGTAACACCGCAATGGTACCCCGCCTTCGACCAATACAGGAAGATAGCGCGCGACCTGGCAACCGAATACAAAACCCGCTTCATACCTTACCAGGCTGTGTTCGACCAGGCAGTCAAGCTGGCGCCGGCATCGTACTGGACCTTCGATGGTGTTCACCCGAGCGTGCCCGGCTGCAGGCTGATGGCCGATGCGTGGTTGCGCGTTGTGAAACCCTGACACCTGTTTGTACTACTTCAATAGCCCGAAAAGTGAAAAGAGTTTTTGCCATCGCCGTTTTTTTATCATGGTTCACACCGGCTGCTTTTTCAAGGGAGGTCGCCGGCGGTAGCACTACGGTATCGCCCGTGCAAAGGCCGCTGTCGCTGCCTGCCATTTTCTCCGACCACATGGTATTGCAGGCCGGCACTTCCGTTCCTGTTTGGGGTGAATGCCAGCCCGGCGCTGCTGTGGAAGTACGTTTTGGAAAGCAGTCGGTCACGACAAAGGCCGACGGGCAGGGCCGCTGGAAACTGACCCTGCAACCTTTAGCCGCTTCTTTCGAGCCCCGAAAGCTGGAAGTCATATCGGGAAAGCAGCAGATCACACGGGAAGATATTCTGGTAGGAGAAGTATGGCTCTGTTCGGGCCAGTCGAATATGGTGATGTCGCTGGGAACCATCATCGATCCTTTTTTCGGTGTGGATGGCGGCCGGGAAGAAATTGAAAGTCCGGCGACGGAGGGCATCCGCCTCTACAACGACAACCACCTGTATGACCAGCACCTGAAGCTGCACGTGTGGCAAAAAGCCGATTCGCTTGCCAGGGTCTCCTTTTCGGCGGTAGCCTGGTTTTTCGGCAAAAAGCTGCAACAGCGGTTAGGCGTTCCCGTTGGCCTGATCAATATCAGCGCCGGCGGTTCGCCGGTGCAGGAGTGGATGACCCTTGCAAGCGCCAACGGCGATACACTGATCCGCCGGTACAACCAGCTCTATGAAATACACAAAGACGCCATAAACGAATACCAGCGGCAGGCCTATCTCTATTGGAAAGACGGCGGGAAAACCAGGCAACCACCCGAGCCTTTGCCCGATGAATGGATGCTGGCGGGCAGGTTTGGAAAGCCGGGGGAATTGTTTACCAGCATGCTAAGCCCCATTATCCCCTTCGCGATAAAAGGCGTTATATGGTACCAGGGAGAATCCAATGCCGATTACCTGGCCGATGCGGCGCATTATGACCGCCTGTTGACCCTCCTGGTCAACGATTGGCGCGATGCCTGGAAGCAAAGCCGGATGCCGTTTTACGTGGTACAGCTTCCGTGCTGGAACAGGGGCCCGCATTGGCCTGTAATGAAGCAAAAGCAACTGGAGGCCACTTCACAAATAGAAAATTCGGGGATGGTGGTGACAGCAGATATCTGCGATTCTACCGACCTGCATCCGCGGGAGAAAAAACCGGTGGGCGAAAGACTGGCCGCCCTGGCGTTGGCCGCCACCTATCATGAAGATCTAGCGTACCGGGGACCAGTAGTGCACAGCCTGCAGGCGACCGGCGATTCGATACAGGTTGTGTTCAATACCAACGGAAAAACGGCGCGTCTTGTAATAAAAGGCGACAGGTGGGCCGACGTGGAGATAGCCGGCAGCGATAGCGTGTATTATCCGGCGCATACCCTGGTACAGAACAATAAGGCGGTGCTGTGGCATCCCGCTGTACGCTCGCCCCGCCATATCCGTTACGGCTGGAAAAAAACATATATGCCTTCTCTTTACAACGACGAAGGCCTGCCTGCACCGGCTTTTACCGTTAGTGTTCCCGGTGTCTCCCTTCATTCGTCTAAGTACGGAGAATAAGGTCATTCCGCCATTTGAAAAATCTGCTATAGTTTTGACCGCTTTATTATTGGCCAAACTGAAACGGGTACTTCATGCAGAACAGTATTCTCGTGAACAATCAAAGGGCTATACCGAATAACAGGAAGACGGTATTTCTTTCGCCGTTATTGCTCTTTTTAGTGCTGTTGTTAGCCGCGTACTTTCTGCCCGCGGCAGGGCAGGAGGGATATGTGCAAAGAGACGGCAGGCTGCTGCGCGACAGCATGGGGCGCATGCTGCAACTGCGCGGGCTGAACTATGTGAATAAAGACAAGGCAGCCGGCTATATCGTGCAGGGTTCGGAAAAGGCCTTTGCCGATATGAAACGGTGGGGATACAATGCCGTCAGGCTGGGCGTCAACTGGTCGGCGCTGGAACCGTCGCCCGGTCGTTACGACAGCGTTTACCTGCACAACCTCGACGAACGGGTGCTGCATGCGCAACAGCAGGGACTGTATGTAATACTGGATATGCACCAGGACCTGTTCGGCGAAAAATTCGGCAATGGCGCACCGCCCTGGGCGACCCTTGACGAAGGGAAACCTCATTATACCGGCGGCACCTGGAGCGATGCTTATTTTATTAGTCCCGCAGTGCAGACTGCATTCGATAATTTCTGGAAGAACACACCCGCGCCCGACGGAACCGGGGTGCAGGATCATTATATCAGCACCTGGACCATGCTGGCGGGCAGGTACCGTCACTTCACGCATATCGTCGGGTTCGACCTGATGAACGAACCTTTTATCGGATCCGGCGTGGAAGAAGCCCTGCAAACGATGATATCGGAAGTGACCGGTTATCTAAACCGGACTACTAACGGAAAGGCATACACGACAGAAGAAGTGTCGGCCATGTGGATGGATGAAAAGGGCAAGAGCTTTATCCTGAAAACGCTGACCGGCCGGGAAGTATTTGAACGTGTTTTGCAGGGCATGGAGCCGGTGTACCGGCGGTTTGAGGAGCAAAGCTTACAGCCCTTTTATACGAAACTGGCTGTGGCCATCCGCCGGGTGAATGAGCACCACATACTGTTTTGGGAGCCCAGCGTATCCAGCAATAATGGTATTCTTTCACACATAACACCCGTGGCGGCCGCCGGCCGGCAGCAGGGCTATATGCCGCATTTATATGATATCGTGCTTGATACCGACCAGGCCGGCGAAGCGGATGCGGGCCGCCTCTCCTTTATGTTCGCCGGCCTCTCGCAGATGCGCCAAAAGCTGGAGCTGCCCCTGCTGATCGGCGAATGGGGCGCTTTTTACAGCGGCGGAAAGCAGGTCGTGAATGCGGCGAAGCTGATGACCGCGCAGATCGACTCGCTGCTGGCAGGCGACTTTTATTGGGATTATTTCGACGGGCTCGAACACCAGGCCTATTTCAGCGAAGCGTTGCTGCGCCCTTATGTGCAGGCGGCGGCTGGTACATTGGTAAAACAACAGGTAAAGAAGAACGGCATTTCACTTGTGTGGCAGGAAAACGGACAAACCAAGGCGCCCAGCCTGGTATATATTCCGGGCGCCGTAAAGCCGGTTCT
>JAKPBL010000079.1 GCA_029778965.1 Bacteroidota bacterium | reverse complement strand
ATCGTTGTACCGGGAGGTGCAGACGTAGATATCCATCCATCCGTCGTTATTGATATCGACGGTAGAAACGCCGGTGCACCAACGGCCTTCGCCGCTCACGCCCGCAGCGGCGGTAATATCTTCAAACTGCCAGTTGCCTTTGTTGAGGTAGAGTGCATTGCTACCCATGCTGGCGGTGAAGTAGAGGTCTTCCCTGCCGTCGTTGTTAAAATCGGCCACAGCCACGCCACCGCCATTGAAGGTGTACTCGTAGTCGAGAATATTGGTGCTGTCGTTTTCGGTGATGGTGTTGGCGAAATTAATATTAGTTTCGGTTGCAGGCAGGAGATCGAATAGGCTGTTTTTATTATTAGGTGTGTTGCATGACTGAATACCCAATAAGAGTAGAGCTGCAAAACATATATTGCAACAAGTATGAGCCATATTTTTTAAACAAAAGTTACAATATATCAACTACAAACCAAGCTATGCCACAAAAGATATAAAGGAGTTTCCTAAATAAAAAAGATGAAGCCTGCCTCAAACATAAAGCAGGCTTCACTTTTATATGTAACCACCTCAGATTGCATATCTGCTGCGGAGGTTTTTAGGGACAACTACAAGTGCAGGTACAAGGGTTGCCCGAACAACCAGTGAAATGGCATTTAAGTGAGGAATGCCATGCATCTTCTTGTCCGCCGCCGGGTGGATAAACTGTTTCGACCCGTAATTCATATAAAGCACCGGAGCCGCGGGTAAAAGTCAGGGTGCCGGTAACGGCTGTGTTGATTGATGGCCCCCAAGGTCCTGCGTAATTAGCAGAGCCAATCCAGCCCGAAGTTGCAAGTAATGCAACGGTACTGATAGAATAAATGGAAAACCGGTTGGGAATCATGTTGGCATTTACGGTCACGCTCACCGTAGCATTGACTGGTACATTTGTCAAATCCAGGGTGTCAATAGGGTACGTATAAAACCCGGTACCGGTATGGTTGCCGTACATAAGCGCACCGCAGGTAGATTTTTTAAACTGACGCGGTGAAGACGTCCTGCCGTGTTTATCCGGCTGTGTATTTGAGGTAGGGGGGCTGAAAGCATCGAAAGTAAAATTAAGCCGGTCGTTTTGCGGTACTGCAGATGTTTTTGTACTGTCTGAATGATCTTTCTCGCAAGAATAAAAGATGGTTGTAAGCGCAACGCAAAGCAAGGTTGTAAATAAGGTTATTGTTTTCATGATAATAAAGTTTCCATAAATATACGAAATTTTATTTATATAAAAATTTAATTATAGTTGTCGCAGGCGTATAAAGATGTAATGCTTTTGACGTTTGGAAGATGGTTTGCGCCACAACCAGTTCTGCCAAAGAAAAAGGCCGTCTCAAAACTAATTGAGACGGCCTCTTCGTTTGATACTTTGGTATCCGTTTAATCAATCAGGCGCTATCAATAACCAGGATTTTGTACCAAGCTAGCTGTTCCGCCTGTTGCGCTCAAATCAATCTGGTTTTGCGGAATCGGGAAGTATTCGTTTTTGCCTGCAGTGAAGGTGCCGCCGCGAATATCTGAAATATAAGTGCCTTCATAAGTGTAGAACTTGTTGATTTCCGTTGCCGCAATACCCCAGCGAGAGAGGTCAAAGTAACGGTGGCCTTCCATTGCAAGTTCCAGTTTACGCTCAAAGTAGATCGCCTTCAGCGCCGATTCTTTGGCTGCAAATACCGGAGAACCGGCAGGGTAAGGCTTTACATTGTAGTTCGCAGCTGGTGTGCTGGAAAAGCCGGCAAGAGGAGCAGCATCGTTCACATATTTATATACGGCGGATTTCGGAGATGCGGCACGGTTTCTCACCCGGTTCACATAACCCATAGCGGTGGTAAGTGAACCCGCTTGTGTTTCAGCTTCAGCCGCCAGCAACAGCACGTCTGCAAAACGGATTATATGTACGTTGATTGCTGAACCTGGTGCCCAGGAAATTCGATCGCTGTAGGTGTCTTGTGTAGCCTGCCAGTATACGTTTTTCTTGGGTGCATACGGACCGGAGAAGCTTTGATCGCGAATCCAGTCATAGCCAGGATGGTTGCCCCAGTCTTTGTATGGAATGCCCCGACGTCCAACAGTCCAATCCAGACGAGGATCAAGGCTTCCTGTATACGGGGTGAACGGCTGGTCGGACTTAATACCTATATCGTTTTTCACCATCTCACTATTATAAGTGTCGAAATAAGGGAGGCCATTTGCGTCGGTGCGATAGGAGTTCACCAGGTCAAGCGTCGGCTGGTAAAAGCCGCAACAACCAAAGGGGCTGCTACCATAGGGGAAGTTCAGCATTTCACCGGCGTTACCGCTTGAGATGTCGCCAGTTCCGGCCTTGGCTACCATTTGAACAGCAAAGACGGTTTCCTCGTTGTTTTTCTCAGCGGGGTCGAAATTGTCTTCGAAACGGGCAGGGAGGTCGTATTTGTCGCCCTTGGAATTAGTGCCATTGGTGATTACGTCGGTAAATACGGGAATGGCGTCTGAGAATTTTTTCTGGTATACCAGTGCTTTCCCAAGATAAGCGCCGGCAGCCCATTTATTGGCGCGGCCTACGGCAGGGGCCGTGCCTCCCAGGTTTTCATAGGCAAAACGGAAATCGGCTTCGATATTCGACCAGATATCTGTTGTGTTGGGTGCTTTCAGGTCGGTGGTTGTTTCGTCGACCCAGGGTACCATGTTGAACATTTTCTTCAGGTCAAAATAATAGTGACCGCGTAAGAAACGCGCTTCAGCAACCAGGGTTGTCTTCGCCTCATCACTGATGTCGGTGGCAATATTTGCGACGCGAATCACGGAGTTGCAGCGGGCGATGCCTTCATAGCCGGCGCGCCATTTTGCATTGAAGAAACCATTGGTAGGATCTGACTTGCCGGTTGCAATAAGGTTGATGGGGGGCTGGTCACCGGCATCGCTGCCTTTGTGCGCGTCACCGGCAGCAACAGAACCATAGATCCAGTTGGTGGGCGATGATTCCCATGTACCGCCACCCACATTTTGACCATCCAACGCAGCATAAGCGCCAACCAGCAGGGCTGTGACGCCTTTTTCGGTAGCAAGTACAGGCTCGGTCAGGTTACCCAACAACGGCTTGTCCAAAAAAGATTTGCTACACGAATCGAGTCCTACACTGGCTGCTACCAGTAGAGAACAGGTAATAAGATATTTTGCATTTTTCATTGTAATTCTTTTGATGTTACTGTGGCTGTTTAGAAGCTTACGTTTAAGCCAACGAGGAACTGTTTTACGACCGGATAGGCGCCTTCATCAATACCAAATGCAGTATTGCTACCTCCTCCGATTTCAGGATCAAGGCCTGTATATTTGGTTGATGTGAACAGGTTAGCCCCCTGAACGTACAAGCGCAGCCGGCTAATACCCAGTTTTGCAACTCCAGGATTGTTGAATGTCCAGCCCACTTGAACGTTACGAAGACGGATGTACGAGCCGTTCTCCACATAATAAGAATTGGGAACGCTGTTGGTGCTGAATGAACCGGCATTTTCCTGAATAGGCGCTTTGGCATTCATGTGATCTGGCCTCCAGGAATTGTATAAGGCTGTGTAGCTCTTTCCGCCGGCAAAAGAAGGATAGAAATCTGTCCACCATCTAACCTGGTTCCACAATTGGTTACCGTGAACACCATAAAAGAAAAAGTTGAAATCAAGATCTTTCCAAAAACCACCGACGTTCAGACCATAGTTGAACTTCGGTGTCGGATTGCCCAGGAATTGACGACTTTCGGGAGTAACTATGCCGGCTCCCTTATCATCATAACGGAAGCGACCGACTGCTGCTTCTGTTTGGTATACGGCGTCAGGGTTGCCAGTGGCCTTGCGAGCCTGCTCATTAGCTGCATCGATTTCGGCCTGGCTGTTCCAGAATCCGACAACCTTATATCCGTAAAAAGAGCTCACGGGGTGACCTACTTCATTCCGAATGATGGTTGAACCGTTGAAGCGGCGGCTTTCTTCTGCGAAATACTGGATACCGTCGGCGATTTGCTTGATCTGGTTTTTGAACGTGGTGAATGTTCCTGTGATGTCAAAGCCAAAATCTTTGTTTATATCAAAGTGAGTACCTATGCTCAGATCAAAACCGGAGGTTTGCATTTTACCGATGTTCACCGTAGGAGGTGTAGCAGCGCCTGCGGTGCCGGGCAATTCAGGTGCGTACAGCATATCAGATACGCTCCGCACATAGTAGTCTGCTACAATTTCCAGAAGGCGATTGCCGATGGTGGCATCAAATCCTACGTTGGTGTATTTCTGAGACTCCCATTTGGCCGCGAGGTTTCCATAGCGTCCCTGGCGGAAGCCGAGTACCAGCGAGTTACTTGTTCCGTTTACATCGTAGAAAGTTGAGCTTCGGTCTGAATTGAACGTTGTGAACTGGTTGTCGGCAGCCAGGTTTGCCTGGTTACCCATGACACCATAGCTACCCCTGACTTTCAGGTCTTGCAACCATTTAACATCTTTGAGGAAATTTTCGTCGGACAAGCGCCAGCCAGCACTGAAGGCAGGGAACACCCCGTATTTGTTATCCGGACCAAATGCAGAAGATCCGTCGCGACGAACAGTGGCCCCCAGCAGATAACGTCCTTTGTAATTATAATCAATCCGGCCAATCAGTGAGGCCAGCGACCGGCTGTACCGACCGGAACTGTGGGTGGCTGCACCGGCACCGGTAGTCAGTGTTGTATAATCGCTGCTGAATGAGAAGTAGTTTGTAGTATTGGCGTCAAGGCTGGTGCCGCCTTCGTTAATAGCCTCAGTACCTGCAACCACTTTTAAATTGTGGTCGCCGAATGACTGACTATAGGTGACCGTGTTACTCCATACCCAGTTAAAGCCCGAGCCGGCGTATTCACCGTATGAGTTGGACTGCGAATTCTCCGCATTCTCATAGGTGGGATAGTTGAAATATCTTCCCGAATATGAATAATACTCTCCACCGAAACTGGTTCGGAAAGTAAAGCTCTTAAGGAAATCAATTTCTCCGTACACGTTACCAAAAAGGCGATTGGCCAGCCCTTTATTGTTGATAGAACGCTGACGGTTGGCAACCGGATTAGTGGCCTGGCCGATCTTGCCGCCTGTAGTGCCGGCATAATTACCCATAATGTCGTACACGGGGATGATTGGCTGCTGCCGGTAAGCCATACTGATGTCGTTACCCTCACTCAGAATTCCGATACGGGGGTTGTCGATGATAGAATAGGACAAGTTCTCGCCTATACGGACATTTTTGTTGAACTTATACTCACTATTGGCGCGCAGGGTATATCTTTTGTTGTAAGTATTCATCAACACGCCCTGTTGGTTAAAATAGTTCATGCTAAACAAATAACTTCCCTGATCGGTGCCCCCCGATGCGCTGAGGTTATGGCTTTGAATCGGTGCCGGGCTGAAAAGTTCACTCATCCAATCGGTACCGGTTTTATTAGCCCTGATGATTTGATAGAAGCTGTTGAGGTCTGACGTCTCGGTATAATTAGGATTAACATAATAAAGAGAAGGGTTTACTGCGGGGTCTCCTTCCTTTTTGCCAAACGGCAAAATATAGTCTGGCAGAACCGGTGCAGCGCCGCTTCCGTAGATAGGGTCGTTGTATTCTACTGTTTCGTTGTTGAGTTCCGCTGTATTCCGCAGCGCAATCCATTTCAGGTTGGCCTGATCCTGCGGGTTGAGCATGTTGTAAGGATTTTTCACCTTTGGACGCTGCGTTCCATAGTAGCCATCATAAGCGATACGTGTTTTGCCACGGCCGCGCTTAGTGGTAATGATCACCACGCCGTTCGATGCACGAGACCCGTAGATGGATGCAGCACCAGCATCTTTCAGTATCTGCATGGTGGCAATATCATTGGGGTTTACATCATTGATATTGGTGGTTTGCGCACCATCTACCACAAACAAAGGATCGGAGGTGCCAAACGAGCCGAAGCCCCGGATCCGGAATTTGGCTGGTTCGCCCGGCGAACCGGAAGTAGTGATGGTTACACCTGCCACCTGGCCCTGCAACTGATCCGAAATAGACGGAGAGGGCTGCTTGTTCATTTTGGTCACATCCACCACCGATACGGCACCTGTCAAGTCGCGTTTCTTCTGGGTGGCATAACCCACTACCACCAGTTCTGACATGATGCTTTCAGATGATTTCATGGAAACCAGCTCGGCGCGCGAAGCAGCTACTTCGCTCGACTGAAATCCTACACTCGTGAATTGCAGAACGGCGCCGGGATCCAGCCCGCGAAGGGAAAAAGAACCGTCTTCGTTGGTAACCGTTGCCGTTTTGGTACCCTTGACCGTTACGGTAACGCCCGCAAGAGGCTTTTTGTCTGCCTCGTTGATGACTTTTCCGTTAATTGTTTGGTTTTGTGCCTGGGAGAAGAGAAAGGAAAATAGCAAGCAGAGCATAGGCAATACTCTGCACGCTAGTCGCGTAAAGTGCATAATCGTTAGTTTTAGCTATTGTTAAAAGGCGTTAACAAATTAGCAAAAACTTATTAAAGTTGACGCAAAAGGGCCAAAATATTAAAGAAAGAAGTGGAGTGGTCCTATTAAATGTGCCGTTTATTCAATTGAAAATAACGAATATACCATCTTCATTTTCCAGCACCGGCCATCTTTTCAGGTGATAACCCTCTCCCGTTGTGTTCCGGCCGTTGCTGACATCGAATTTATAACGGTGCACCGGGCATACGATATTGCCGAGGGAGTCCATCCATCCTGCCGACAGGCAGCCGCCGGCATGCGGGCATTTATCCGCAAACGCGAACAGTTGTTCTCCCACCAGGGCTACGCTGATGTATTTATCGCCGGCCCGCACCCGCACCACCCGTCGCTGGTCGAAGCCCAGTTCTGCCACGCTTTCCGCTATTTTTATGGTCATTGTTCTTCGTCGAAGCTGATCCCGAAAAAATCCGTTTTATACGGATAACGCACCCGGTATAAACGGCGCACCTTGTTAAGGATGGTAGCCCGCAGCCCTTCCAGGTTCCGGCGTTCCAATGCTGAAACGAACACGCAGTTACCGAGGGTTTCATTTTCCCACCTGTTGTGCAGTTCCCCGAGCAACTGGTTTTTCACCTCGTCGCTCAGCCACTCGTCGAAGCTGTTTTTCTCATACTGGTCGAGCTTGTTGAAAATGGTGATGACGGGCTTATCGGTCACTTTCAGCTCCTGCAGGGTGCGGTTAACCACATTGTACTGGTCTTCGTAATTGGGATGCGACAGGTCGACCACATGCAGCAGGATGTCGGCTTCGCGTACTTCGTCGAGCGTGCTCTTGAAGCTTTCCACCAGGTGATGGGGCAGCTTGCGGATAAAGCCCACCGTATCGCTCAGCAGGAAAGGCGTATTGTCGAAAACCACTTTCCGGGTGGTGGTATCGAGCGTGGCGAAGAGTTTGTTTTCGGCGAAAACCTCGCTTTTGGAAAGAATATTCATCAGCGTGCTCTTGCCCACATTGGTATAGCCCACCAGGGCCACGCGTATGAACTCGCCCCGGTCTTTGCGCTGGGTATAAGCCTGCTTGTCGAACTCGCCCAGGCGGCGGCGGAGCAGGGATATCTTTTCCTTGACGATACGGCGGTCGGTTTCGATCTCGGTTTCACCCGGCCCGCGGGTGCCAATGCCGCCGCCCTGGCGTTCGAGGTGTTTCCACATGCCTTTCAGCCGGGGGAGCAGGTACTGGTATTGTGCCAGCTCCACCTGGGTTTTTGCCTGCGCCGTTTTGGCGCGGCGGGCGAAGATATCCAGGATCAGGTCGCTGCGGTCGATGGTTTTCACGCCCAGCACCTTTTCGATATTCTGTATCTGCGACCCCGTCAGCTCATCGTCGAAAATCACCAGGTTGATCTCCCGGCCGGAGACATAATCCCTGATCTCTTCCAGCTTTCCTTTACCCACAAAGGTCTTGCTGTCGGGATGCGCCAGCTTTTGCATGAATTTGCTCCGGGTTTGCGCGCCGGCGGTTTCTGCCAGGAACGACAACTCCTCCAGGTATTCTTTTACCTGTTGCTCGGTCTGGTCTTTCTGCACTACGCCTACCAGCACGCAATTTTCGTCTTCCAGTATTTTTTGCTTCTCGATCAATGAATTAGGTCAGTTACAGGCCGCTGAATTGCAGCCCGATCGAATACGGATGCACCTGCGGACCGACGTTTTCTTTGATCAGGCTGTTGACCTGGTAGGCCATGTACAGGTTAAAGGGACCGTAGCCGACCCGGGCAGTGGCCGCCAGGCGCAAGGAGTTGAAATAGCGTTTGCTGCTTTCTTTCAGGGTAAATGAATTGACGGTCTGGCCGGCATTGTTTTGAAGGTTTTTGCCTTTGGTATGGGCATTCAGCATGGTGCCGATCTTGATGCCGACCCCTGCTTTCCAGCTTTTATTTGAGTTTTCGGGGTTGGCCACCCAGCGGAATTCAACAGGAGCTTCGGCCCAGGCCTCGACCATCTTGAACTTTTTGAAACGGGTGCTGTAAGTGGTGGAATCTGCCATGTCATTGAACACAAAGGTGGCGCCGGTGCCGGCGATCTGGGGTTCCATTTTGTTGAAATTGATGCTGCTGGACCCTATGCCTGCGCCGATGCCCACGCTGAAACGGGGGTCGGATTTAAAGGGCAGGTCGAGCATGAAATACACGTTCAGGAACCGGCCGATGCCTTTGGTACGGATACCGGTGGTTTCACCGGCCCATCCGTCATATCCCACCTGGAATACGAAATGGTCGTTGGCGCGGCCATTCAGGTTTACTTTGCTCCAGTCTTTTTTCTTGCTGACGGATGCGGATACAGGCGCGGGCGCTGCTGGTCCCGGAACGGCTGTACTGTCTGTATGCTGCGCCTGCGAACCTATTGCCAGTAGCAGAGCTGCTACGGCTACAAAACATTTTCTCATAATTGCTGATAAAGAACAAATCTATTGGCCACCTGCCAACCTGCGCGAAGGAGCCTGTTAATGTTAATCAAAATTTCGGTGGGCAAAAGTACAAAAAGTTTCAGGTTTATGGTTGACCTATAAATCACCAACCGTAAACCTGAAACCAGTAGGGGGGAAGGGATCAAAACAGGAATAAAATCAAGGCCTTAACCTGGAGCAAAATTGACCCCGGGCGGGGCAACGGGCAATAGTACCAACATTGATTAAACTGTAGTAGTTACACTACACATTGTTCTGCCGGTCCATTATTTCGCGGATAACGGGCACCAGCAGGGCGCTGACCTTGTCTTTTTCGAGGAAGGCGTCGGCGCCACCCCGTTGGGTCCAGCCTGCATAGATCTCGGCCGAATGCGTGCTGATAACAATAACAGGCAGGCGGGGTTTTGCCGGCCGGATCTGCTTGATGGCCTGCAAGGCGCCGCCGCCCGGCATTACCAGGTCGGTTATCACCAGGTCCCAGTTTTGTTTCAGCGCGGTTTTCACCAGCGTATCGGTGTCTTCCGCCTCGCCGAGCTCGGCCGATTCGAAAGCGTCTTTCAACAGAGCCAGCAGGGCCTGGCGAACAGCATAGTGATCGTCTGCAACCAGTATGCGATACATGGCTACAAACTACTACCGGCATCGGGCGCGGGTTGTAGCCATCATCATCTAATTCGTGTAGTATTCCTACTACGATCCTTCAAAGAGATGGTGTTCGAGTGCGTACCTGATCAGGGCTGCATTGTTGGGTACCGATAATTTCTGCAAAATGCGGCTCCGGTAGGTGCTCACAGTGGTGACGCCGAGCGATAGCTGTTCGGCAATTTCGGAAACCGATTTCCCCGCGGCCAGCCCCTTAAAAACATCAAATTCGCGGTCAGACAACATTTCGTGGGCTTTTTTATCGTGGGGCGACTGTACGGCTTCCGCCAGTTTTTCGGCGGTATCGGCGCTGATGTATTTTTTCCCCTTCATCACCTGCCTGAGGGCGGCGGGTAACTCGGTATCGAGCGAATCTTTGCTGAGGTAGCCGGCCGCGCCGGCCCGGATAACGCGCACCGCGTACTGTTCTTCCGGGTACACGCTCATGATCAGCACCGGTACATGGGGCGCCAGTTGCCTGAGCTGGCTAAGCGCATCGAGTCCGCTTCGCCCGGGCATATTCATGTCGCAAATGACGACGGTCCACGCTTCTTTGCCGATCTCCGACAACAACGATTCTGCATTGGCCACTTCGCCGATCTGTGCATGGGGATATTCTTCGTGGATCATTACCCGTAACCCCCGTCGCACTACTGCGTGGTCGTCTGCGATCAGAATTTTCATAACCGATAGGTTACGTGCACCCGGGTTCCCTTACCGGGGCACTGTTTATATCGTATTCGGCGCCGATCATGTGCGCCCTTTCCCGCATTCCCAGCAGGCCCAGGCTTTTGTGATTGCCGCCCGCCGGATTGAAGCCCCGGCCATTGTCGGCGATTTCCAGCTCTACCAGGTCATCGCTTACTGAAAAATCGACCTGGACACAATCGGCGGCAGAATGCCGGGCCACATTGGTCAGCGCTTCCTGAAGTATTCGAAAGATATTGGTTTTAACTGAATCCGGCAACGATTGTTCTGTATCGGAAAGCCGGCTTTTCACCCCGATGCCGGTTCGTTTGCTGAATTCAGACAGGTGCCATTCCATGGCCGCGGCCAGGCCGATATCGTCCAGCAGGCTGGGCCGCAGTTCGGAAGCGATCTTTCTGATCGTGTTGATGGCGGTATTTACCTGGCCGGCCAGGTCGTCGAGTTTGGCAAGCTGCTCCCCGGCGGGCGCGGTGCCCATGTTCCGGCGAAGCCACATGATATCCATCTTCAGCACCGTCATTTGCTGCCCGAGCTCGTCGTGTATCTCGCGTGCAATATGCAATCGCTCCGATTCGCGCACCTCCTGCAGGTAATTGCCCAGCCGGCGCAGCTCGCTGTTGAGCCGCAGCATTTCCTGCTCGGCCTTTTTTCGCTCGCTGATATCGCGTACAAACGACAGGAGGGAGCCATCGGGCAGCTTCACCGTTGCGCTTTCCACTTCCACCAGCGTTCCGTTTTTCTTTTTCAGGATGGTTTCGCCACGGGTCGGTTCACCGGGTTGCAATGCGTCGGCGAAGTCAGACAGCCTGCCTTTTTCGAGCGTGGCTTGCGGATCGATGTCCAGCAGCTCTTCCATTTCATAGCCGAGCAGCTCGGCCGCCCTGCGGTTCACATCGGTATAACGGTTTTTTTCCGGCGCGTACACGAAGATGGGATCAACCGCTTCTTCGATGAAGGTTTTATACCGCATAATGCTCAGCCGCAATGCCTCCTGCACTTTTCTTTTTTCAGTGACGTCGCGTATAAAAACGGTTACCCCGTTTTTGTCGGGGTAGATATGGTTCTCGTGGTAAAAATCGAGAGGCTTGAAATAGTTGATGCTGGTGGTGTACAACTGGCTTTTGAAAGCATTGAGAACATCCTGGTACGAATCGTATTTCTCGATCCACGGAAAGAGCTCGGTGATTTTCCGGCCCACCAGCTCGGAAGGGTGCATTTTCAATATCTGTGATACCCGCCGGTTTATGTAGGTGAAGCGGAATTCGGTATCGAGACCGGCAAACCCGTCTGTTAACCGTTCCAGCACATTCTCCAGCTCTTTGGTTTTTTCTTTCACCTGGAGCGACAGCTCTTCATTAAAGGCATTCAGGCGGGCCTCGGCTTTTTTCCACTCGGTGATGTCGCGGATGAAGCTGGCTACATATACCGAATCGTTCAGCAGGTAAGGCGCCATGCGGAGGGAGATGTCTACATACGAACCGTTCTTCAGCCGCCCCTGCATTTCGAGCGTGAGGTCTTTCGGCAGGGTGGTTGCCGTATCGGTCAGGCCCGCAAAGGCAGCGTCAAAGGCAGGGTGGTCGGCAGGCAAAAGAATGGTTTCGCTCACGGGCTGGCCCAATACCTCGTGCTCGGTAAAGCCGAAAATATTTTCCGCCGCCTTGTTCCAGCGAACGATGATACCGTTCTGGTCCACCACTACCACCGCATCGGGCGCATTGCTGAAAATGGCTTCCAGCTCCAGTTGACTGACGCGCAGGGCACGGGCCATCTGCCTTCTTTGTATCTCTCTTTTATTGATAAGATAAGCCGTGTACCATATCGCTGCCACCATCAGCAAAATCATCACCAGCAGCAGCACGGTGGTGCCGAAGCGGCCGTTGAGGTTTCGGTTATCGACCAGCCATCTTCTCAGCACACCCAGCAGCACGGGTATGAAAATGGTAACGGGGATGAGTACCCGAAGAACCTGGGCGCCGGTAAGGTCGCTGCTGATGGCCGCAATGAACCCTTTCCGGGGCTCTTCAAGCATGATGATGAACGATAGCAACAGCAGGCACGCGGCGATACCGGGCGACAGGTAGCTGAAGGCGATCCGGCTGTCGGTGATATCCACCTTATACAGGTAGTTCAGGAGGGGAAGGGCGGCGGCCGTGGCTATTACCAGGGCGAGCAACTGAGACACGAAAGGGGCCCGGCGACCGGGCAGCAGGAGCGTGGCGAAGGCCAGCCCGCCGATAACGAAATAATGACTGGTATGATAATCTGACGATAGGAAATCGCTCTGAAAAGAACCGGGAAAAGCCAGCGGAACAGCGATCAGCAATGCGGCGAGCGTGCTGCGTCTTCCTGTTTTACGGGAACGGGGAAGAAAATAAACGGCCAGCGCCACGAGTATGATCCAGGCATTGAGAAACGGGTTCTTTTCCAGGAAAAGGGTGTGCCTAAACAGCAGCGACAGCGTTGCCAGCAAGATCATGCCGGCCGGCAGAATGCCACCGGCTATTATAGGTTTTCCATACATGGTGTACGAGTTTACGAAACTTTTCGAAGAATGAGGACGGTTTGGGACGAGTGTTTTACCCGTCGGGTGCCACCCGACGGGTAAGGAAACGGGATATTTTCACCCCGGTTTCACCTCAATCCAGGTGGTGTTGGGTGCGGCGGGGAGGGTGGCATGCTTTTCATAAGACGGTTTGTACAACTCTAGTCAGGCTGGTGTTGAGCCGGCCGGATATCATTCAAAAACAACTCATTATGAAAACACGTTTTGTAGCAATGCTGGCTGCCTGTTTATTATTGTTCCTGCAACAAAAAGCGACTGCACAGATCCAGCAGGGAAATGTATTGATCGGCGGCAATATCAGTAATATAGGCCTCGACCTGGGGTCGGGAAAGAATTTCTCCCTGGGTATTACGCCCAAAGCGGCCTGGTTTGTTCGCGATAACCTGGCGGTGGGCGGATACCTCAATTTCGGCCTTAATACGGCCAAGGGTGCGGGCACCGGGATCGACTATGGCGTGGGTGCTTTATCACGTTACTATTTCGGCCGGGAAACCGTGAACCTGTTGCGCCATGCACGGTTTTTTATAGAAGGTAATGCAGGTGTAGAAGGATATAATCCCGCCGTCGGCGACAATACCAACGGGTTTGGCTTTGGCGCCGGCCCGGGTGTAGCCTATTTCATTACACCGAATATCGGGCTGGAAACGCTGGTGAAATACAATGGGATTGTGGGTTTCGGCAGTGCGCCTACCTCCAATAACCTGAATATTGGCTTCGGTTTCCAGATTTACCTGCCATCGAAGAAGATCAGGCAGGTGGAGAATGATGTGCGGGAAAGGTAGTTGGTGGTTGGTTTGACGTTGAAAGGGTAATGCAGTTTTTCTACAAAGGTTGCATCACCGGGCCCCGGGTACTTACCCGGGGCTTTTTATAACAGCTGTTTCCAAAAACAAAAAAGGGAGTTGCAAAATTTGCAACTCCCCAGCCTCGAATTGGTGGGCCCTGCCGGGATCGAACCAGCGACCCGCTGATTATGAGTCAGCTGCTCTAACCGACTGAGCTAAGGGCCCGTGCCGAAGCACAATGGAGCGCAAAAATAGGGAAATCGGGGCGAGTGACAAACAAGCGCCGGCACCACAACCTGGTGACACCATAAGCTCACTGGTAACACCCTACCCGCAGCTTGCAAAACCATCTCGTACCCCGCTATAGCTGCCGAAAATCAACCAACGTCGCAGGAAATATTGCCGTCAATGATTTGATTATCTGTAATTTTAACCTGAAACGAGCGGGTGACCCATGATTGCTGATGCCAGAATAGTGTTCCTGAAAGACCGGCTGACACGTTACCACGATCAGGCTGCTTATAAAGAGCTGTTCACTGCTTTTTATCCCCGCCTCCTGCCCCTCGCTTTCGGTATCATCCGATCGCGCCAGGCCGCCGAAGAGATCGTATCTGATGTATTTATCAATATCTGGCAAAAGCGCTCCCGCCTGGAGCATATCGGCAACCTTAAATTCTATCTCTATACCGCCACCCGCAATACTGCGCTCAACTACCGCGAAAGGGAACAGCCGGGACAAACCATCGACCTTGCCGAACTGCCGGTGGAACTGGGTGTGCTGCCGGTTAACCCCGAAGGGCTCCTGATCACCGCCGAGATGAGAAAGATGGTGCACGAGGCCGTAAATCGGCTGCCCAATCGTTGTAAGCTGATCTTCAGGCTGGTAAAAGAAGACGAATTAAAATACCGCGAAGTCGCTGAACTGCTGAAAATATCGGTCAAAACCGTTGAAGCCCAGATGACCATTGCCCTTCGCCGGGTAGGCGAAGCCGTCCGTTTCGATCTCAACCGCACGCTTCCCGCCCCTGTTAAGAAATAAAGTTTAACATTTTTTAGGGGTATCGCCTGCTTTTTACTGTCTCTGTACCTACAATCCTTGTGCATGACGGAAGACCGGTTATGGGAACTATTGTCTAAAAAGCTTGCCGGCGAGGCCACCCGGCCCGAACTCGATGAGTTGCAGCAATTGCTGCGCACATCGCCCGACCTGCACTACCCCTTTCAAACCCTTACCGACCTCTGGTTTCAGCCGGCGCCGCAAACCGAAGACGTGGAAGCCGCGTTTGACCGCCATCTCGAAAGAATGGCTTCGCAGGGGGGCGATTTCGGCAACGAATCCGGGGCGGCTGAATCCAACCCGTCGGCCGGATCTTTTCCTGCTAATGCCGGTGTTTTGCCGGCTGACCCTGGTATTTTGCCAGACGATCCCGGCTTTGCAGCGCCGTCGCCCGGCCCGCGCCGTCGCCGGATCGCCGCATTGGCATTCATCGCGGCATCGTTGCTGGCTACCTGGTGGTTTATCCGGCCTTCCGGCCCGGAACAGCCGGCCGTGGCACAACAGGCTGTTCAGAGCGAAGTGTCGACCCGCAACGGGTCGCGTTCCAAAGTGCTGTTGCCCGACGGCAGCCAGGTATGGCTGAACAGCGGCTCCAAGATCACCTATGGAAAAGACTTCAATACGGCATTGCGCGAGGTTCACCTCACCGGCGAAGCCTTTTTCGATGTAGTAAAAGATACGGCGCATCCCTTTATCATCCATGCCCGGAACATCGATATCAGGGTGGTGGGAACAGCGTTCAACGTACGCTCTTACCCCGAAGATAAAACGGTGGAAACCAGTCTGATACGTGGTATTATCGAGGTGAACGTACACAACCGGCCCAAAGAAAAGTTCATATTGAAGCCCAGTGAAAAGCTGGTGGTGGCAGCCGATGACTCATTGCGCAAGCCTACCCGCCAGGGCCAGCCGAAAATGACCGATGCGGAACCAAAGCTGGTGATTGGCAATATCCATTACCAGCCGGCAGACAGCCTGGTGGTGGAAACATCGTGGGTGGAGAACAAGCTGAGCTTTATGGATGAATCGTTCCGCGACCTGGCCAATCGCATGGAACGCTGGTATGGGGTGAAGATCAGCTTTGAAACGCCGCGGCTGGAAAGAATCCGGCTCACCGGCACTTTCGAGCATGAAACCCTGCTCCAGGCATTGCGGGCCCTGACGATCACGGCCAATTTTAATTACCGCATCAACCAGGACGAGGTAGTTATTTACCGGTAACAGATAACCGTAACACAAGTAATAGACAGATGGCACACGCTAACGACAAAACCAACTACGAATATGACCATTGACAGCACCTGACAACAAAAAAACGGGAAATGCGCCAACATTTCCCGCTGAAAAACAGAATTACCGTTTTCGTAACTCTAATTGCTCAAAATATGAAAAAAACGTCACTTGGTGGGGCCGTCCGGCTGCATCACAGATGGTTAAAGTTTACCAGAATCATGAAATTGACTGCGCTCTGTTTACTGGTGGCTTGCCTGCAGGTTTCTGCCGGGGTTTACTCCCAGACCCGGATCAGTCTTAAATTGGATAATGTCAACCTGAAAAAAGCATTCACCAGCATCGAAAAAAAATCCAGCTACCGGTTTCTGTATAACCAGGCCCTGGTAAGCGAGAATACAAATGTTGACCTGACTGCCGTGAATGAGGAAGTAACCTCCATTTTAGACCGGATTCTCGGCAACACTTCACTCAGCTACGAAGTGCTTGATAACTTCCTGGTGGTAATTAAGAAAAAAGGGGTGGAAGCCCCCGATCCCGTTAAGATATCGGGCATCGTTACCGACTCTTCCGGTAACCCGCTGCCCGGGGCCTCCATTAAAGTAAAGGGAATGTCGATCGGCACCTCCGCCAATGCTGACGGCCGCTTCGAGATCACCGTTCCCGACAATGCCGTGCTCATCATATCCAGCATCGGGTACGATGATATGGAGCTGTCTATAGCCGGGAAAACCAGCGTAACAGCAGTGCTTAATCCCTCTACCAAAGTGCAGGATGAAGTAGTGGTGATCGGTTATGGTACGGCCAACAAGCGCGATCTGACGGGCTCTGTAGCCAAAGTAAAAGGCGACCAGATTGCCGCCCAGCCCAATACCAACCCCCTGGCCTCCCTGCAGGCCAAGGTAGCCGGCCTTTCGATCGTC
>JAKPBL010000129.1 GCA_029778965.1 Bacteroidota bacterium | reverse complement strand
ATTGCGGCGATGGGACTTACCACCATGACTGGCGGCGGACCGGGTGTAATGGAAGCCGCCAACCGCGGCGCCATGGAAGCAGGCGGGTATTCGGTGGGGTGCAATATCCGGCTGCCTTTCGAACAGCACGCCAACCCGTATATGGACAAATGGATCACCTTCGATCATTTCTTTGTCAGGAAAACGCTGATGATCAAATATTCCTATGCTTTCATCATCCTGCCGGGCGGCGTAGGTACGATGGATGAATTTTTCGAAACGCTCACGCTGGTGCAAACAGGCACGCTTACGCAGTTTCCCATTGTGCTGATCGGCAAGGCCTATTACCAGCCGCTGGTGGACTATATGCGCCTGATGGTAGAGCAGAAAACAGTGGGTGAACACGACCTCGACCTGGTATTGCTCACCGATGATATCGGTGAAGCAATGGAGCATATACGCAAATACATTACCACCAATTACAAGGTGAAGCCGCGTAAAAAACTATGGTGGCTCTTTGAACGCAAATGAAACCGATCCCTTAACTTGAACCCCTATTGGACCAGGAACAGCCTATACAACAGATCAATACCACCTGCCCTACCTGCGGCAGCCGGCTGGAGCAGGATGCAGTAGTTTGCTGGCAATGCGGCAGCCCTACCGTGCCGGCCGAAGAGTGGGAGGGCGCCTATGAGAAATACCGTATGCTGGTGATGAGCTTTTTCAGCATCAACCTGCTGGTATGTCTGGCGTTTAATTTCTGGCCGGTGCTGAACGGCAGCATCACCGGTCTTATTATCGTTGATATGCTGCTTTTTATTTGCGCGGCGATTTATGCTTTCAAGATGCGTGACCTGGTTTTTCCGTTGCTGTACTGGAATCGCTTTGCCTGGTGGCGATTGCTTGTGCTGCTGGCGGTAGCGGTGATCAGCGCCATATTGGTGAATCATGGCGTGAAGTGGGTGAACAGAAGCGTATTCGATCGTGAACTGTATTACTATGCATCGTTCCGCGATCTTCCTTTTCCGAAAACCACCATGTTGTTGCTGATCGCTTTATTTCCCGCTATTTCCGAAGAGCTGGCCTATCGCGGCGTTATCCAGTCGGGTTTGATGAAGATCATGCAAACCCGCCAGGCCGTAGTGGTTACGGCCATCCTGTTTGCCGTGATCCACATGAGCCTGATCTCTTTCGTATGGCTGCTGCCGTTTGCGCTGTTCCTGGGATATGTGCGCCAGCGCACAGGCACGCTCTGGTATGGCATCCTGATCCATTTTTTTTTCAATGCCACTACCTGCCTGCTGGAGCTGCACGAGTTGGGACTGTTATAATCAGTGCGAGGCGCTCACGTATTTCAGCCCGATGATCGAAGCGATCAGCGTACAGAGAAAGAATATCCGCCAGAAAAATACGGGCTCTTTAAAAACAAATATGCCGACCAGTACTGTGCCCACGGCGCCCACTCCCGTCCACACCGCATAGGCAGTGCCGATGGGCAGTGTCAGCGTGGCACGATACAGGAGGTACATACTGATGGAAAGGCAGGCAAAAAAGCCGACCCACCAGGCGATGCTGGTCGTGCCCACGGTTTCCTTTGCCTTTCCCAGGCAGGTGGCGAAACCCACTTCAAACAATCCGGCGATGATGAGTAGTATCCAGTTCATGGTTATGCTTCGTCTTCCAGTATAGGCCGCAGCCATTTGCGTATGTCTTCCAGTGGCATTTGCTTGCGCGAGGCATAATCTTCCAACTGGTCGGTTTTGATCTTGCCCACTCCGAAATACTGGCTGTCGGGATGCGCGAAGTACCAGCCGCAAACGGAGGCGGCGGGATACATGGCCAGCGACTCGGTGAGCTTGATGCCGGTAACCGCTTCGCCGCCGAGCAGGTTGAAGAGTTTGTATTTCTCCGTGTGATCAGGGCAGGCGGGATAACCCGGCGCGGGCCGGATACCGGCGTATTTTTCTTTGATCAGCGCTTCTTTGTCGAGCTGCTCATCGGCTGCATAACCCCAGTGCCTGGTGCGCACTTCTTCGTGCAGGTATTCGGCAAAAGCCTCTACCAGCCGGTCGGCCAGGGCTTGCAGCATGATCTTGTTATAATCGTCGTAGGCCTGCTGGAAGCGTTCGATATGTGGTTCGATGCCATTGATGGTAACGCTGAAAGCGCCGATATGGTCTTTTATTCCTGTAGCCGCAGGCGCTATGAAATCGGCGAGTGAGAAATTGGGCTGGCCGGGCGCTTTCTTCACCTGCTGCCGCAATGCTTCCAGGTGAATGGTTTCGCCGTTGCCGTTCTGCAGGGCGATGGTATCGGGGGCGATGGTATTGGCCGGCCAGAAGCCGATTACGCCATTGGCGGTGAGCCATTTTTCGTCAACGATCTGCTGCAGCAGAGCGCGGGCATCGTTGTAGAGTTTGGTGGCTTCTTTACCGATCACTTCGTCTTCGAGCAATTGCGGAAACCTGCCGCCGAGCTCCCACGCAATGAAGAAAGGACCCCAGTCGATATAGGGAACCAGCGTTGACAACGGCACCTCGCTGAATTGTTTGGTGCCGGTGAAGCGC
>JAKPBL010000120.1 GCA_029778965.1 Bacteroidota bacterium | reverse complement strand
GATTTCATTGATGCTGTTGTTACGGCTGAATTCGGCCATCTTGTTGTTCAGCACGCTGAACAAAGCAAGTGCAAGCACGAACACGGTTATAGCAATAGGGGCGCGTTTTCTTAACGGCAGTTTGTCGGAGAAACTGCGTGCGAATATTTTTTTCTTCCAGAGCAGGAAGATCGACAGCAGGGCCAGCAAGACCAGGGTGGCGATCAGCCAGGGCAGGGGATACGACTGGTTTATATTTTCTATTACCTCGTAGGTATAGATCAGGTAATCGACCGCGATGAAATTGAAACGGGCGCCAAACTCATCCCAGAAAGTGATTTCGGCCAGGAGGCTGAAAAAAGCCAGCACGGCAATAACGAAGCAATAGACGACGGTGAATACCCGGTCGCCTATGGAGCCGATCCATCTTTTGGGCAGCAGCAGCAGGTAGGCATTGTACACCAGCACAAGGCCGAGGGCAGCGGCCAGGTCAAAAACAAATCCCACGCAAAATGCCGCCAGGGTGGTTGCCGGTTGGAACCCGATGCCCCCGGCGGACCAAACGAGGAATAAAACCCGGACCAGAGTCGATAGCAATATATAGCCTGCGAGGAGCGAGAACAGCGTGGAGAAGCGTCCTCCCCAATATTTCCTTCCGTTGTTTTTTTGCATGGTTGTTGATGATGGCCTTGCTTTCATACAAAGTTTTAAGCCGATTTTGAAGAATTCCCGAATGAGCGAACAGAGCTAACCTGGCGGTACGGAGTATCTGCGAAGATAGCTCCTGTTTGGCATTGCTGCTCTTTATGCCAGCGATCTTATCAGCCGCTGAAGGCCTTCGGATAGCACGGCCCGCGGGCAGGCGACATTGATCCGGATATGCTTTTCACCGTGCGCCAGAAACATATTGCTGTCTTCCACCAGTACGCCGGCTTTCCGGGCGAAAAACCGCGACGGACGTTCGGTGTCGCCGATGATATTGCCATAGGCTGAGATATCCACCCAGGCCAGGTAGGTCGCTTCAGGGATGCGAAAACGGGCAAGGGGCAATTGCTGCCGCAGGGTTTCGCCGAGAAAGGCCAGGTTCTCATCGAGGTATGTACGCAGCGCCTCCAGCCAGTGCTCCCCTTTTTCATAGGCTGCCTGGGTGGCGGCGATGCTCAAGGGGTTCTGCATTTCCCAGTGACGGGCCATCCAGGTATTGCGTAACTCCTGGTCGGGGATGAATATATGCGAATGCAATATCCCGGCCAGGTTAAAGGTTTTGGTAGGCGCCATGCAGGTAATGATGTTGTTACTATCCGGAAACAGGGTTGCCAGCGGTGTGTGCACCTGCCCCCGGCGCAGCAGGTCGCAATGGATTTCGTCAGAAATGATCCGGCAGTTATTGTCGAGGCATAAGCGGCCTAGCGCCCGCAGTTCTTCGGGTGTCCACACACGACCGGTAGGGTTGTGCGGGTTGCACAATATGAACAGCCTGATATTTTTCGAGGTGTCGGTCAATTGTGCTTCTATATCTGACAGATCCATGCTGTATTGACCATCGTGGTGTTGCAGCGGCGAATAAAAAACCTGCCTGTTATGCTGATCGCCTGCCATTTTGAATGGCGCGTACGAGGGCGTGGTGATCAGGACGTTCTCGCCCGGTTGCGTAAGCAATCCTACAAGCCTGATCAGGGCGGGTACTACGCCCGGTGCGAAAACAAGCTGGCGGGGGTCGATATCCCAGTTATAGCGGTGCTGAAACCACCGTTTTAATATGGTAAAATAAGCGGGGTCAAACAGGCTTGTATAACCGAGTATTTTCTGATTAAGGCGATCCCTGATGGCGTCGAGTATTACGGCCGGCGTGGCGAAATCCATATCGGCGATCCAAAGGCGGATAAAGTCTTCCTGCGGAAACGGGAATTCGGCATCGGGGTTATCGCGGAACATATAACCGCGCCAGCCTTCGTAGTTCATGCTGTTGCTGTGCCGGCGATCGATGATCTCGTCAAAGTCATATTTCATGCCCTAAAAGAATGGATTTTTTCGCATTCCGCCCGCAACCGGTGCGATTAAATTGCTTTGAGATGACGTGCCATTAAATGCTTTTGCTGAATGCAGGCCTGCCGGAAGCCGACTGTTGCAGGTAAATGTCAAACGTGGCGCAGACATTTCGCAGAAAATAGCGACCCATGCTGGTAAGCGTGATCGTTTGGTTGGACACCGATACCAATCCGTCTTTTTCCATATCGGCAAGGGCCGGCAAACAATGTTCGTTGACGAGGCCGGCAAATTTTTCCTGCAAAATTGTTTCCCCTTTGCAGGCAATATCAAGTATGTAGCGGCGAAAGAGCTGGTCTTCTTCGCTGAGAAAATGGCCGCGGTAGACGGCTGTTTCGCAACGGTCGACCGCTGCCACATAATTGCTCAGCTCCTTTTCATTTTGCACCAGGGCTGTACCGGTATCGCTGATGGCAGATACACCCAGGCCGATCAGCATGGCTGAGGCGGTAACGGTATAACCCATGAAGTTTCGGTGCAGGCGGCCTTCTTTACGGGCCGTATACAGTTCATCGGTCGGCAGTGCAAAATGATCCATGCCGATGTCTTCGTAGCCGTGCTCCCTGAAGAGGGCGCGACCCAGTTCCTGCAATTGCAATTTTTCGGCCGCGGGCGGAAGATCTTTTTCATCATATAATCGCTGGCTCCGGCTTTTCCAGGGAACATGTGCGTAACTGTAAAAAGCGATGCGGTCGGGTTTTAGCGACAGCACCTGATGTATAGTGCGGCGTAATCCTTCGACCGATTGAAAAGGCAGTCCATATACAAGATCGAGGTTCACTGACCCGAATCCCGCTGCTCTTGCATTTTCAACGGCCGTTAATACGTGTTGGAAAGGCTGTATGCGGTTGATGGCCACCTGTACTTTGGGATCTAGGTCCTGCACACCATAGCTGATGCGGTTAAAGCCCAGCGCAGCGAGCGTGCGCAGGTGGTCGGCGGTGGTGTTGTTCGGGTGCCCTTCGATGCTGAAAGCGGCGTCTTCAGCCACTGTACAATGTTCGAGCAATCCTTCTATC
>JAKPBL010000109.1 GCA_029778965.1 Bacteroidota bacterium | reverse complement strand
CAAAGCGGTGTGCTTTGCAACACCCAGTGCCCCTGGGCGGTATCGCGGCTGGCGACCAGCACCACCTTACCGTTTTCGTCTGTTGCCAGCGGCTGCCATTGAAGCGAGTCGAATGCAGTGAAATAATCGTGCGTGCCAAAGCCGGGATATATAAAACGGCCCGTATCGGCGGGGAATAAAAACGAGGTTTGCAGGCTCCCTTCACCGGCATCGGCCGAGGCCAGGCGCAGGTGAAAGCTGTCGGTCAACCGTTCGCCGAAATAATTGGCCGATATCCAGACGCTGTTACCTGTTGCAGCGAAATCGGTGATATGTTCCCACTCTTCGGCGGTCGGTACAAAACGCTGGGTCAGCACCATGTACAGGGCGTGGCCGGAATCGCTTACAAAGCCGTCGGTAAGCAGGCTGAGCTGGGGCCAGTTGCCATTGCTGATCTTTGCCGGGCTCTCGGTATTATCAAACACCGGGGCCTGGGGAAACAACCAGTCGAGCTGCGTGCGCGCATACCACGCGCCATACGGGTTTTTATCAGACTTGTTCAGGGTGATATTGCGGTTAAGCGTTTTTTTGCAGCCGCTCAACGCCGCTACAAGAACAACAAACAGCAAAGCCGGTATGGTAGCCAGCTTTTTCAAGACAGTCTTTTATTAAAGTCGGTGAACTGTTGCCGGAAACGGTCGTATTGATCGCCCGCCACCGGCATACCACCATACCATACTTTTTCAAAGAGCCGGGTAAGCTGCAAAAATTCCGGCTGCCATTTTTGTTTGTTAAGCTGGTTCAGGTATTCTCGGTTGGTGCCGTCGGTTCGCCATTGAATCCAGTCCCCTTTTTTAAGCAGGTCTAACGTGAACAGGAACTGGTAACGCACGGCCGACCTGAAATCAGCCTGCCGTTCGGCATCAGTAATAAATCTATGGTAACCGGCTGTTTCCTGCTCTTCCTCCATTGCAGGCTTCAGCCTGGCGCCCCGCCGGCTGAACATGGCCAGTTTGTTGTGCAAAATCATGCGTACAAACAGAAACAGCAACGCCCCCGCCAGGGCAATGATCAGCAACCGGCGAAACCAGGCCACGGCAAAAAGCCGGCTCAGCAGCGCGGCCCAGGCCGAAGGTTGGGGTTCTTCGATAACCCAGTAAGCGGGATCATTGGCATAGGCGAATACCTTGAGCGACTGCAATGAATCGACCACCGGTTGAGGCACCTCACGACTGGTTTGCGAAAAGACCAGGCCTGGAGCAAGCAGCAGCCATACAAAAAAACATATTCTTTTCATCGGCTGCTTTGTTTAGCGTACACCCTTGCGGGATACCACAAAAAATACCAGCCGATAAAAAGCAGCGAAGCGCCGAGTATGAAAATGCTCAGCCAGACGGGCATATCGGTATACCGGGTAATAAAGCCTTCGAGCAGGGCCGCGGCGAGAAAAACAGGTACGAGGCCGAAAACGATCTTAACGCCGTCGCGCGCGCCTTCCTTCAGTGCTTTCATACGCGAAAAAGTGCCGGGGAAAAGTATGCTGCGTCCAATTACGAAACCCGCGCCGCCCGCGATGACGATCGCTGAAATCTCGAGCGTGCCGTGTATCCATATCACGAGCACCGACGGCCAGCCCAGCCCCCTGGCAAAGAAATAGTACTGGAAGGCGCCCAGCATAAAACCGTTTTTGAACAGCATATACAGCGTGCCGATACCGGCAAAGAAGCCCGAAATGAACATCAGGAAAGCCACCCGGATGTTGTTATAGGCAATGGCGGAAAACATCCCCATGGCATCGCCGTCTTTATAAACGCCAAAGGGATCGCCGTTTGCGATATTCTGCTCGGTCATATCAACATAGCCATCGCCCAGCACACCCCGCACAAACTGCTCATCGTGTGCAGCAGAGAAAGCCGCTATCAACGAAAAACACAGGAAAAGCAGGAACGAGTACAACAGCGCGCGCCGGTGTTTGTACAGCACCAGGGGCAGCTCCGTTTTTACAAATTGTCCAACCCTTGAGCGTTCTTCTTTTTTGTTGCGATAAATGTTGAGGTAAATGCGGGCGGCAAGGTGGTTCAGGTAATCGGTCACCCGGCTTTGCGGGTAAAACGTTTTCGCATACCCGAGGTCGTTCACCAGTTCGGTGAACTGCCTGGCCATCTCATCGGGCTCCACGCCGGAAGCATTTTCCACCTGCTTCCATTTTTCCATATTTTTCTGGAGAAACTTCCCTTCCCGCATATCGCCCAATTTAAGTGCTAAATTTTTAATTATTATCTTGTCCGGACAATTAAGTATGGCCATCGTTCGCCTCAATACCGGCTTCAATATTGAAATAGACTTCAAAACCGCCGCCTTTCACCAGCGCATACTGGCCTGGTGCATCGACCTGACGATCCAGTTCTTTTACCTGCTGATGGTCTATAAACTGGCCCTGAAGGGCCTGCCCGATGGCTTTATGTCGTGGGTCGGTATACTGGTCATGCTGCCGGTGCTTTTTTACAACCTGGTGCTGGAGACCTGGTTCAACGGGCAAACGCCGGGGAAGATGATCATGAAGATCGGGGTTACATCGGCCGACGGCGGACAACCCTCTTTCAGCCAGTACCTGCTGCG
Organism: Bacteroidota bacterium; assembly: GCA_029778965.1. Lineage (GTDB taxonomy): Bacteria > Bacteroidota > Bacteroidia > Chitinophagales > Chitinophagaceae > Flavihumibacter. Next base: position 839 of record JAKPBL010000109.1, on the reverse strand, counting down.
CTGGATATTCCGCCCCATCGATATGCCCTGGTGGCTGCTGGCGGCGGCAACCAGTGGCGGTTGGCCGGCGCTCACCCTTGTTTTCTGCTTTGGCGGCATTGCCTGCTACCTGTATTCGGGAAAATCGCAGCGCATCGGCGACCTGTTGGCGGGCACCCTGGTGATCGACAAACGCGCCACCAGCACCTGGAACGATACTGCTTTTATGGAACTGGATGCGGGCTATTCGGCCAGATTTCCCCAGGTAATGCGCCTAAGCGACCGCGACATCAATACCATCAAGCAATTGCTGCTCTCGTCTGCGGTGCGCCGCAACAGCGACTACCTGTTACGGGTAACCGAAAAGATCAAAACGGCGCTGCAGGTACAGACAGATATGGACGAGATCGATTTTCTCGAAACCCTGCTGAGAGACTACAACCAGTTGTCGAGCCGGTAGTCAGATGGCCGCGGCGCGCTGTCAGCGGCCGAACATCGCCGCCATTATACCGCCCACAATCGCCAGGCCATAGAAAGCGAGAATAACGATGGTAAGTATGCCCATGAATTTGAAGCAGGACTTTATATTCCGGAATGCTTCCTGCAACTTCAGGTTATCGCTTACCGCCAGCGCTGTTCTCATGGCCGTCGCAAAGCGATACAGGTACAGGCAGGGGAAAAAATAAAGCGCTGCCAGGGCAATGTAAATAACTGATACAAGGCCAGTGCCCATTGCGCCGGCGCCGCCTGGCATCATCGATCCAAGAACGGTGGCCATGGCCAGGCCGCCTACAACCGCCAGTCCGCAGAAAATAAAGCCGATAATAGACAGGAACCTGGCCCATTTAGCGGTTTCGGCC
>JAKPBL010000074.1 GCA_029778965.1 Bacteroidota bacterium | reverse complement strand
GGTGTGGGGCGACAATCGTACCAGCAATTGTTGCAGATCGGCATTGAAACCATCCGGGAGCTGCGCCTCAGCAACCCCGACCTGCTTGGCCGCCACCTGGGCAACTGGGGTCGGGACCTCTGGCAAAAAGTCAACGGCCTGCATCGCGGAACGGTGAGCGCTTACCACGAAACAAAATCGGTATCGACCGAAAACACTTTTCATGAAGACATCGCCGACCCTGCCTACCTGCTGGCCGAAATCACCCGCATGAGCGAGAAGATCGGTTACGAGCTGCGGAAAGACAATAAAATGGCGGGCTGTATCGCGGTCAAGATCCGTTATGCGGACTTCGAAACCACCTCCCGCCAGTCGAGCGTGCCTTATACTTTTTACGACGATGAGATATTGCTTTTTGCCCGGCAGTTGTTTGGGCAGCTCTACCGGAAAGGGCAATTCGTGCGACTTATTGGCGTGAAAGCCAGCGAGTTGACCAATGAGGCCCTGCAAACCAACCTGTTCAGCGACCAGGGCAAAAAAGCGGGGCTGTACAAAGCCATCGACGCTGTCAAAGACCGCTTCGGGAAATCGGCCATCAATAAAGCCGGGGGAAGGCACCCCGACGATAAAAAATTTAACTCCTATTAATCTTATAGGAAATACGTACCTTCGGCTCTCACAGAAAAAAACGTTTATATGAGCTTAAGACTGGGGGACGCGGCACCCAATTTCAAAGCCGTCACAACAGAAGGAGAGATTGATTTTTATGAGTACCTGGGCGACAACTGGGGTATCCTGTTTTCGCATCCTGCGGATTACACGCCGGTATGTACCACCGAGCTGGGTAAAACCGCCCTGTTGAAAGGAGAATTTGCCAAACGCGGCGTGAAAGTGCTGGCGGTGAGTGTTGACCCGATCGATAGCCACCTGGGCTGGCGCAATGATATCAATGAAACACAAAGCTGTACGGTAGATTTCCCGATCATTGCCGATGATAAGCGCGAAGTAGCTGCCCTGTACGATATGATTCACCCCAACGCATCCGAAAAGGCCACCGTTCGTTCGCTGTTCGTGATCGGTCCCGATAAAAAAGTGAAACTCATTATCACTTACCCGGCTTCTACCGGCCGTAATTTCTTTGAAGTATTGCGCGTGGTGGATTCACTGCAGTTGACCGCCAATTACAGCGTAGCTACTCCCGCCGACTGGAAAGCAGGTGAAGACGTGATCGTTGTACCCTCTATCAGCACCGAAGATGCGGTTAAAAAATTCCCCAAAGGCGTGAAGGTGGTAAAACCGTATTTGCGCTATACACCTCAACCGAACCAGAACTGATGTTGGTTTGAGGTTTGAAGTTTGAGGTTTGAAGTGCTGCCGCATGTGCAGCAACCATAACAAAAAAAGAACCTGCACAAAATGCAGGTTCTTTTTTTATATATGCATACTCATACGCGGCAGCACTTCAAACCTCAAACTCTTTTAACATTTTACCCCTCCCTTCGGCCTCATTTTGGTGACAGCACCGGTAACTAAATAGTATCGTACATGAAAGCAAAAGCAGTAACGTACCTGTTGTTGGCGGGGCTGACAACAGGAGTAGTGGCATGTTCCGATGATGATGTGACGCCGCCGGGATTGGAGTCTTCTCAGGTAGTGCTGGTGAACGACACCAGCGGCGTAGCCAAAAATGCAGGCCTGGTGAAGATCAATGAGCTGTCGGACGGAAATATTTCGATGGAAGTAAGCCTGGCGGATTCCTTTCGCTTAGCCGAAGAGAACTATCCGGCAGCGATCGTGAAATACGATAGTGTATTGCACAAAGATTCCGTCTATGCCGACCTGGGAAACATCAGCGGCACCACTGGCACCGTAACCAAGAGCCCGGTGGTATGGAACGCCACCAATGAGCCTATCAGCTATGACACGCTGAAAACATTGACCGGTTTCCGGGTGCAGGTTATCACAGATTCACTTGTACAGGCAGAAGCACCGCTGAACTAGGTTAATCGCTGTCCACCGTAAACAGTAAAAGGTTAGTAGCTTTTCGGCCACTAACTTTTACTGTTTATGAAAAAATGGCTTTTTGCCGCAGCGCTTTTACTGGGCGCGCAGGCGGGGTTCTCGCAAAAAACATATATCCATTGCGGTCAACTGATCGATGTGAAAACGGGTAAGGTATTGCCCTCGATGACCATTGTGGTGGAAGGGAAAAAGGTGAGCAGCGTCACTAACGGGTATGTACAACCGGGATCGGGTGATAGGCTGATCGACCTGAAAAGCAAAACGGTGATGCCTGGGCTCATCGACATGCACGTTCACCTGGAAAGCGAAACGAAAAAAGGAGCGGTGGCCGACCGTTTCACCACCAATCCGCCCGATATCGCTTTCGGCTCCATCAAATTTGCCAATATTACCCTGCAGTCGGGTTTCACCACCGTGCGCGACCTGGGCGGCAGCGGCGTCAATATCGCGCTGCGCAATGCAGTTGCCCGCGGCGAAGTGCAGGGACCAAGAATATTTACCGCCGGTAAGTCGATCGCCACCACCGGTGGTCATGCTGACCCCACGAATGCCTATCGCAAAGACCTGATGGGTGATCCCGGGCCTTTGGAAGGTGTTATTAACGGACCCGAAGATGCTTACCATGCCGTTCGGCAACGCTACAAAGACGGCGCCGACTGTATCAAGATCACGGCCACGGGAGGCGTGCTGAGCCAGGCGAAAAACGGCGCCAATCCCCAGTTCACCGAAGAAGAGGTCAAAGCGATCGTGGCTGCTGCTGGCGACTACGGCTTTAAGGTGGCGGCGCACGCCCATGGCACAGAAGGCATCAAGCGGGCCATCCGCGGTGGCGTGAGTTCGATCGAGCATGGCACGTTTATGGATGACGAAGCCATCGAGCTGATGAAAAAAATGGGTACCTATTTTGTGCCCACGATCATCGCCGGGAAATCAACGGCCGACAGCGCCAAAATACCGGGTTATTATACCGAAATCGTTACGCCCAAGGCATTGTCAACCGGCCCGAAAATGCAAGCCACTTTTGCTAAAGCCTATAAAGCAGGCGTGAAGATCGCTTTCGGCACAGATGCAGGCGTATTTGCTCACGGAAAGAACTGGCTCGAATTCGTTTATATGACCGAAGCAGGAATGCCCGCCATTGAAGCCATACAGTCGGCAACGGTAGCCGCTGCCGATCTGCTCGGCGCCACAGAAACGCTGGGTTCCATTGAAACAGGTAAGATGGCAGATATCATTGCCGTAGAGGGTGATCCCATCAAAGACATAAAATCGATGGGGAAGGTCCGTTTCGTCATGAAAGAAGGCGTTGTTTACCGGCAGGACAAATAAGAAAATGCTAAGCCTGTTTTCGGAGCTGCGATAAAGTGGCCCGCAGGTCTTTCGGAAGAGGTGCTTCTACCAGCACCTCTTCTTCATGCATATCCCTGAAACGAAGCATATATGCATGCAGGGCCAGGCGACCCAGTATCGGCTTTTCTTCGTCTTCGTGCTTTGCCAGCTTG
>JAKPBL010000069.1 GCA_029778965.1 Bacteroidota bacterium | reverse complement strand
GCCTACCTGGCGAAATATCCTGAAGGCAGGTATTCAATAGAAGCAAATTATTACAAAGGCGAAATATACCTCAACAAAAAAGACCTTGCCAATGCCGCCGCCGCGTATGGCGCAGTAGCCGACCGGGTACCCAACCGCTTCGGCGAAAAGTCGCTGCTCCAGGCGGCCAGGCTGTATTTCTTCGACCTGAAGCAATACGATAAGGCCACTACTTATTATACCCGCCTGAAAGAATTCGCCAGCACAGATGAAAACAAGCTGGAGGCGGCCCGTGGCCTGCTGCGCAGCCAATACCAGCTACAGAAATGGAGCGAGGCATCAGCCAATGCCAAAGAGTTGCTGCAGATGAAAGGCGCCGGCACCGACGATAAGCTGTTGGCCAATATGGTGCTGGGAAGGGCTTCGCAGGAAGACAGGCAATACGATCTGGCCATCAGTTATTATAAAGCGGCAGCAGGCGCCTCGAAGGGCGAACTGAGCGCCGAAGCCCGGTATGGCATTGCCTGGTGCCAGTTCCAGCAGGGTAAATATAAGGAAGCGGAAAAGAGCGCCTTTGAAGTGGTGAACAAGAACGGGTCGTATGAAGCGTGGGTAACCAGGGCCTACCTGTTATTGGGCGACATTTATTTCAAGCAGGAAGATTATTTCAACGCAAAGGCGACTTACCAGAGCGTGGTGGAAAATGCGACTATACCGGCTGTGAAAGAAGAAGCCCAGCGAAAACTGAATGAAGCTACAGAAGCAGAGAAACAACATGCCAGCAAAAACTGATTTACCAGAAGAAATGGTTTCCATGAACAAGCGCTGTTATACGATACCGATGGTTGTGCTGCTACTGGCAGCAGGATCTGTATTCGCACAAGACAATAATAACCCGAAAAAGACCATCGATATCACTTCCACCTTTAAGCCGGTGTTACGACAGGCGGTGAAGCAAAATTTTTCCGCGTCGCTGCCGCAGGTCGATTCGTCACGTCCTGTTTTAAAATATGACATTCCCGAGCAAAAGGTCAAAGTGCCTTTTCTGCCGGGCAGCCTGAGCCCGGTGGCGATGTCGATCGACAGCAGCTCGGCCTGGAAGAACAGCCAGTACCTGAAGGTGGGCATCGGCAATATTCATATTCCGTACCTGCAGGGTGGGCTGTCAGTAGGTGATGAGCGCAACAATATTGGCGTATACGGCGAATTCTTTGCCGCCAAAGGCAAGCTCGATTACCAGAAGAACAATTCACTTGACCTGCAGCTCAAGGGTGCCGTTGCCGTCGGAGAGAACCATGAGGTCAACGCCCGGCTTGGCTTTAAGGCGCAGGATTATTTCTTTTACGGCTACCAGCCCAATACGCTCAGCTTTAGCAAAGATGAGCTGAAGCAGAAATTTCAGACGGTCGACGGCACTATTGGCTTCCGGAACATCAACCCGTCGGCCTATGGGATCAGCTACCAGCCGAGTGCGACCTTTACCAGCTTTACAGGCACCAACCATTGGTACAAAGGCAGCGAAAGCAACGTGGTGCTGAAGCTGCCCCTGCAGAAAACCATCGGCGAGAACCTCGGTTTTAACCTTGGGGTAACCGCCGACCTTGCCAGTTACCAGCCGCCCAACGTGGCCAAGGTGAAGAACAACCTGTTTTTGGTTGACCCGGCATTTGTAATGAAAACACCCAATGTGTACCTGCATGCGGGTATACTGCCCTCGTGGGACAATAAAGTGTTTCACCTGCTGCCCAATCTGATGGCCGACTTCACCACCAACGACAAGCGGTTTACTTTCCAGGCCGGCTGGATCGGTTATTTCAATAAAGGCTCTTACGAGCGATTTGCGGGGATCAATCCCTGGATCATCCAACCCGATACCCTGCGCAATACCCGTGTAACTGAATTCTATGGCGGATTCAAGGGCTCACTGGCGCATAATTTTTCGTACAGCGCTAAGGTCAGCTTTGCGAAACATTATAATGAAGCGTTGTTTATCAACGACCACGGCGACGGTAAAACCTTTATCACACTTTTTTCGCCCGAAATTGCCATGCTGCAGCTACATGGGGAGATCGGGTATACGCTGGGGGAAACGTTCAGCTTTAAATCAGGCATTACGTACACCAATTTTACCCGTGTGGCTGAACAGCAGCGGGCCTGGGGATTGCTGCCCATGGAGCTGAATGCCAACCTGCGCTGGAAGATCATCAAAGACCTGACGCTGAAAGCCGACCTGTTTGCCTGGGATGGCCCCGCATACCAGACCACCAGTGGTGATGCCCGGAAAGGCGATAAGGCGGCTGACCTCAATGCGGGGGTCGAGTTCAAGGTATTGCCCAAGCTGGACCTTTTCTTCCAGATGAACAATATCTTCAATAACCGGTATATGCGTTGGAATCAATATGAAACCTATGGATTCCAGGTGCTGGGCGGTGTTATTTTCCGGCTGTAAGCGACAATAATATATCTTAGCGCGCATGGAGGTTTTGAACCACTATCTTTTTCAGCACCGGTTTATCAGTATTCCCGGTATGGGCACCCTGTATATGGACCGGGTACCTGCGAGAACAGATTTTGTAAACCGCCAGCTACTGGCGCCTGGTTTTGCTTTCCGCTTCGATAAATATTTTGATGCGCCCGATAAGGAGTTTTTTACTTACTTGTCGTCGAGGATGCAGTTGCCCGACTTCGAAGCCATTCGCTGGTACAACGAATATGCTTATGGATTGCGGGCAAAGATCAGGGCCAGGGAGCATGCCGTTTGGGAAGGGTTGGGCAGCTTTCATGCCGACGACAACGGAGATGTTTTTTTCGAGGCTTTTCCGCAGGCGCTCCCGTCGAAAAAACCAGTGCCCGCTGTGCGGGTGATACGTGCACAGGCGGGACATGCCGTACTGGTGGGAGACCAGGAGCGGAGCAGCAACGAAATGCCCGAGTTGCTGGAAGAAAGCGTGCATGTGGAAAAAGCCTCGTGGTGGACATGGGCGATCATTATCGCCGCTGTCGCCGCCTGTATCTGTTTTTACCAGTTCTACCGCTATGGCTTCCGGTTGTCTTCGACGGGTAATTCGCAATCGGTGCCTGCTGTTCAGATGCCGGCCACCAATACCAACAAATAAGTTTTCGGCTACCCATGTCGGTTATACATTACAATTCCTGCCCGGTATGTTTTTCACAGCAGATCCATCCTGTAGCAGAGATCAGGGACTATTCTGTTTCAGGGGAGGTGTTTTCTGTATGGGAGTGCACAGACTGCCGGCTGCGTTTTACGCAGGACGTTCCCGACGCGAACGACATTGTTCCCTATTACCGGTCGGAGGCGTATATTTCGCATACCGACACCTCGGCCGGTTTCATCAACCGGTTGTACCACCGCGTTCGGCGAATCACCCTGCGCCAGAAGAGACGGCTGGTGCAGCAGCAAACAGGCAGGAGAACCGGGCGCCTGCTTGATATCGGCGCCGGTACCGGTGCCTTTGCCCACGAGATGCAGCAGGCCGGATGGGCGGTTACCGGCCTCGAGCCCGATGAGGGAGCCAGGACCCTGGCCCTGAAAAATTACAGTCTCCACCTGCGGCCTTCGATGGAGATTTACCAGCTTCCGTCCGGCGGTTTTGACGCTATTACACTCTGGCATGTGTTAGAGCATGTGCATGATCTGCAAGGCTATGCGGAACGATTTGCCCGCCTGCTGGCGCCCGGCGGCAAGCTTTTTCTTGCATTGCCCAACTACCTGTCGTACGATGCTGCAAAATACGGGGGCGCCTGGGCCGCCTACGATGTACCCAGGCATCTCTATCATTTTTCTCCTTTATCGGTGGAGAAGCTGCTTGGTATGCATGGGTTGCGGGTGGAAGACAGCAGGGCGATGTGGTTCGATCCTTTTTACATCAGCATGCTGAGTGAAAATTATAAGTACGGGAAGGCCGGTCATTTTTCGGCTTTCCTGGCTGGCCTGCGGTCTGATATCAGTGCTGCCGCTTCGGTAAAAAAAGCAAGCTCCATCATTTATATATCCGGCCGGCTCTAAGCCTTAGTTGGTCGTAAGCGCTATCTCATACAACTGCGGCCAGAGCTTGCCGGTTACGTACAGCTTACGGGTGGCAGGGTCGAATGCGATACCGTTTAATACGGCATCGTTGTTTTTGTATTTGTCCTGCTGCATGTTTTCATTGCTGTTGGCGGCCAGTATGCCTTCAAGGTTCAGGATACCTACTACCTGGCCATTCGAGGGATCGATCTTGTAGATATAGTTATACTGGTAGCGGTTGGCATAAATATAGCCGTCGATGTATTCCAGTTCGTTGAGGTTATTGACCGGTCCGTTGTTATCACTTACGCTTACGATTCGTTGTGTGGAAAAATTTGCAGTGTCGAGAAAATAAAGGTTACTGGAACCGTCTGATACGATGAGGCTGGTGCTGTCGGTCGTAAGTCCCCAGCCATCGGTCTTAAGTGGAAATTCGTTCAGGCGTTTGAGTGTTTTGGCGTCGTACACGAATCCCTTATTGCCCTGCCAGGTCAGTTGATAGAACTTGCCGTTCAGCGGCGTTATTCCTTCGCCGAAATAAGTGGTATCGAGAAATGATTGCTGCAGG
>JAKPBL010000064.1 GCA_029778965.1 Bacteroidota bacterium | reverse complement strand
GTATTTCGCAGAAGTTGCAGGCGTATCGATAAGTAAGCTCCGGGCGGTCATCATACAATTAAATTAATAAGTACGTCATACGACCTTCGTCATCGATCCTGATCTGGTTGGTTTCTTCGAGCCAGGTGAGGGCTTTTCGCCAGGTGTCGTCGCTGCAAGACGGAGAGAGTTTCGCCCGAAGGGCTTCCAGTGTTTCTCCTGCTGCGCTTTGTTTTGTTTCCTGCGCTGGTTGTGTTTCCTGGGCCGGCTGCGCTTCCTGAATTGATGGGGTTCCTTGTATTGACCGCATGTCTTTCGCTGATCGCGTCTCCTGCGCCGACCACAGCATTTCCATAACAGCCGCTGCCACAGACTCCACGGTTTCCGGCGCTTTTTTTTGTTGCAGGCAGTTGTCGCAAATACCGCAGGGCTGCATGTTGTTGTCGCCGAAATACCGGCCGATTCTTATCGCCCGGCAATCGTTGCCGTTGATATACGCTTTCAGGCTGGCCAGCCGCTCCAGCGCCTGTTGCTTGCGCATTTGCTGCGCTGCACGGTCGTAGCGGATGTACGCTGGTTGCATTCTTTCAGCCAGCAATATAAACTGCGGCTTGTCTTTCTGCTTTTCATAGTCCAGTATACCTTGCAGCGCCAGTTGCTCCAATTGCGATATCACCTGGCTGCGGTCGCAACGCAGGGTTTTTGCGAGATAGGTTTCCGAAATGGGTACCGGATGATTGAAGAGCCCCTCGTAGCTGCGCAGCAGCAGCTTCAGCAAGGGGTCGAGCGCCGGCTTTTGCTGTTCGATCAGTTCGAGTTCGGTACGCCTTGCGGTGACCTGCACCGTTGACGGATTATAGGCCGATTCATTCAGGGCGCAGTAGCCTTCGGTTTGCAGCACCTGTATCGCCTGCAGCGTGGTATTGCGGTCGATATCGAATCGTTCGCAGAAAAGGCCGAGGTCGAAATCCCAGGCGAGTCCGGCGGCCGCGCCTTCTGGTATTTGCAGGAAATGTACGAGATGACGATAAACCTGCTGAATGGTTTCCAGCGGCGGAAAGCGCTGCTCCAACTGCTTTTCCAGCTCGATCAAATCTTGCTGCTGGTACAACAATACGGCATAGGATCGCTGCCCGTCGCGGCCGGCGCGCCCTGCTTCCTGGTAATAGTTTTCCAGGCAATCGGGTACGTCCATGTGCACCACCGTACGCACGTCGGGTTTGTCTATGCCCATGCCGAATGCATTGGTGCTGACAATCACCCGTTGCTGGTTGCTCATCCATTGCTGTTGTTTTTCGTTGCGTTCGTCGGCGGGTAATCCGGCATGGTAAAAAGTGGCGGGAATACCGGCGGTATTGAGGTGACGGCTCACTTCTACGGTTCTTTTCCGCGTACGGCAATACACGATGCTGCTGCCTTCCACCCGTTGCAGAATTTTCGTCAGCCGGCTCCATTTGTCTGCCTCTTCAAAAACGCTGTACGAGAGGGCGGGCCGCGCAAAGCTGCCTTTGAGCAATGCCGGGTTGGTTAAGGCCAGTTGCTGCACAATATCGTGCTGCACTTTTTCTGTGGCCGATGCGGTAAGCGCCAGCACGGGTACTTTGGGCAACTCTTCGCGCAGCACCGCGATCTGCCGGTAGGAAGGGCGGAAATCATACCCCCATTGCGAAATACAATGCGCTTCATCGATGGCCAGCAGGTTCACGTGGAGACCGGGCAGGTAGTCGCGGAATAATTTTGTCTGGATGCGTTCGGGTGAGAGATACAAGAATTTTATTTGTCCGTTTACCGCCAGTTCGAGGGTTTTCGTCAGCTCGCGGAACGACATGCCGGTATGGATGGCGAGGGCGGAGATGCCGCGGCGCCGAAGCTGCTGCACCTGGTCTTTCATCAGGGCGATCAGCGGACTAACGACCAGGCATATCCCTTCTTTCACCAGTGCAGGCACCTGGTAACAGATCGATTTGCCGCCGCCGGTAGGCAGCAGGGCCAGGGTATCGCGGCCCGATAAGATACTGTCGATAATTTCTTCCTGCAAGTCGCGGAAAGCATCGTATCCCCAATAGGTATGGAGTATTGCTTTGCTGTCGGCCGACATCAGGTTACTTTCTTGAAATACAGCCGGCCGGAGTTCAGCGCCAGCACCACATCACTCAGTCCCATGGCCAGCGCGCCCACCGAAGGCGTGAGCAATCCGAAAGCAGCTACCGGGATGGCTATCACGTTGTACGCAAAAGCCCAGAAAAGATTGCCGCGGATGGTCTTCATGGTATGCAGTCCCAGTCCCAGGGCGAGGGGTAGCTGCCTGAGGCCGTTGTTCATCAGTACCACGTCGGCGGTCTGCATGGCCACCTGCGACGAGTCGCTCAGTGAAATACCGACATCGGCCTGTGCGAGCGCTGGGGCATCGTTGATGCCGTCGCCCACCATCGCGGTGCGGCCCTGCGCTTTCAGGGAATCGATCACGGCCAGCTTTTGCGCGGGTGTTTGTTGGGCGTAGACTTTTTTAATGCCGAGCTGACTGGCGAGGGACTGCACTTTTTGAAGGTTATCGCCGCTGAGCAATACCGTATCGATGCCTTTACTGTGCAGGTAGCTGATGACTTCTGCGGCTTCGGGCCTGATCTCATCGGAGAGTTGCAGGGAGCCGATATAAGCGCCATTTTTCGATACATACACCGATGCGTCTTCGTGGCCGGTTATGCCCGTGAAGGAAGCTGATCCCGCGCGGTACTCATCGCCCGCCTTGTCAACGGCCTGTAATCCGCCGCCCCTGATCTCTTCAATCTTTGCCCAGCGGACTTCCCTGGCGCCTTTCCAATGGTTGACGATGCTTTTTGCCAGCGGATGGTTGGAATATTTTTCAAGCGACCATAAGATCGATTTGAATTCATCGTCGGGCAGGCTGCTGTCGAAGTTCGTGATGCTGAAAGCGCCGGTGGTGAGGGTGCCGGTTTTATCGAAGACTACCTGTTTGATCTGTTTGAAGATTTCGAGCGACTGCGCATTGCGGAAAAGCACACCGTTTTTGGCGGCGCGGCCCAGTCCTACGGCGATGGCGGCGGGCGTGGCGAGCCCCATGGCACAAGGGCAGGAAATGACCAGTACGGCGATCGACCGCATCAATGCCGGCGTGAATGCATGCAGCACGAAGTAGTTGACAAGGAAAGTGAGCAATGCAATGCCGATCACCACCGGTACGAAAATAGCGCTGATCCTGTCGGCCAGCCGCTGGATGGGCGGCTTATCGCCCTGCGCCTTTTTGACCAGGTTGATGATATTGGCCAGTATGCCTTCTTTCGGCGAATGCAATACCTGTGCGCGCAGTAGTCCGTCGACCAGCAGGCTTCCCCCGATGATCTTGTCTTTAGCTGTTTTGCGCACCGGCAGGCTTTCGCCTGTTATAAGCGCTTCGTTCAGCATACCATCGCCCGAGAGTATCTTGGCGTCGGCCGGCACCTGCTCGCCGTTTTTGATCAGGATGAGGTCGCCGTTTTTCAGGTGCGCACTTTCTACCGTGAATATCTGTTCCTGGTATTTGTCGTCGAAAGCGATCATATTGGCCATGACCGGTTGCTGTCTGGCCAGGGCATTGAGCTGTTGCTGGGTGCTATTGATCGATACGTCTTCGAGATAGTTGCCGAAGAATACAAGGGTAATAATGGTGGCGGTGGTTTCAAAAAACAGGTAGTCGTGCCCCATGCCCCGCAGTGCACCGATCAGGCTGTATGCAAAGGCGGCGGTGGCGCCCACTGCTATCAGCACATTCATATTGGGCATGCCGTTCAGGGTACTCTTGACGGCGCTGACGCCGAAATGGTACATGCCGATGGCATACACCGGCAGGCAAAGCGCGAGCTGCAGCCAGGGGTTGTTGATCCAGCTATCGTGCAGGGCCGGGATCATGTGGAGCATCAGTACCAGGGTAAACGGAAGGCAGAGCAATGTATAGCGGAGGTATTTGTTCATGGGTGGTTTGGCAACCACGGCGGCGGCCTTTTTTTCATCGACCACCTCATACCCGAGTGAAGCGATGCCTTTAGTAAGCAGGGTCTGGTCGGCCGTTTCGAAACTGGCGGCTTCAAAATGAACGTCGCCGTCGATCGGGTTGACCTTTACGTTCTGCATGCCCTGCTTTTCCAGGTATTTGGAAACGCTGAGCGCACAGTTGGTGCAGGTCATTCCTTTTACTTTCCAGTTAACGCTTTCCATGACGGTGTTTTTGCGAAGGGGGATATGCCCCGCAAATATACGCCGGAGCCCAGCCCTTTGTTCGAAGCAAACGACGCTAAAATGTACACCCGGTTGCATTTGCGGCATATTGACCACCCGTCGGGTGCCACCCGACGGGTGCAAACGCGCTACGCTGCGCACCCCGTTGAAATGGTGACTGATTGATTATTACCCGTCGGGTGGCACCCGACGGGTGTTTTATTAATTTTGCGGTATGGATGGAGATTTCAGGCTGGAAGACATAAGCGCCGTGGCGGCTGAATTGCTGCGGCAATGGAAAGAACCCGGCACCGTGGCCCTATTCGGTCCGATGGGGGTGGGCAAAACCACGCTGGTACATGCCCTCTGCGACGCCCTGGGTGTAAAAGACGCAGTGGGCAGTCCCACGTTTTCCATCATCAACGAATACGGCGGTGGCGGGGGAGGAGCCATTTACCACATCGATTGCTACCGCCTCAGGTCGGAGGGCGAGGCCATCGATGCGGGCGTGGAAGAATGCCTTTACAGCGGGCATTGGTGTTTTGTGGAATGGCCGGAGAAAATTGCCGGGCTGCTACCGCCCGATTGCCACCGCGTACAGCTCAGCCTGGTAAATGGGAATAAACGCCGGCTACAGATGATTTCGGGTTAATAGTCGTAATTTTCCAGTCCGTTCAATCAGCACATGGCGCAGCAAAAACCAATCATCAGTGGATCGTTTAGTTATGAAACGCTCGAAGAAACCCTTGATATAAAACCCACCGGCGCGCAACTGCAGATCGGCATTCCGCGCGAAAGCGGCCTGCAGGAGAACAGGGTGGCGCTGATCCCCGATGCCGTGGGCCTGCTGGTAAGCAACGGGCACCAGGTAGTGATCGAACACAATGCCGGCGACGCTTCGCATTTCCGCGATAAGGATTACAGCGAAGCAGGCGCCAAAATTGTGTACGACAAAGCCGAGGTATATAAATGCCCGATCCTGGTGAAGAGCGCGCCGATTATGGAAGAGGAGCTGCCTTATCTGCAGTTCAACCAGGTCATTATTTCGCCCCTGCACAGCGCCATGCTGAAGGCCAGCCTGTTGGAAAAGCTGATGGAGAAAAAGGTCACGGCGATTTCTTTCGAGCAACTGAAAGACGAGAACGGCACTTTCCCGATCGTTCGCAGCATGAGCGAGATCGCCGGTAGCTCGGTGATGCTGATCGCCGGGCAATACCTTGGCTCGGCCAACCATGGCAAAGGCGTATTACTGGGTGGTATAACGGGTATTCCGCCGTCGAAGGTGATCATACTGGGCGCGGGCATCGTGGGTGAGTATGCGGCGCGCGCTGCCATGGCGCTGGGTGCTTCGGTAAAAGTGTTCGATAACAGCGTGTACCGGCTGAAGCAGTTGCAGGATAATATCGGCCATCGCCTGTGGACGAGTGTGCTGGAGCCGAAAATCCTCGCCAAGCAATTAAAGACCTGCGAAGTGGCCGTCGGCACCCTGCGCAGCAACAGTGGCCGCACCCCACTTGTAGTAACCGAAGAAATGGTCAGCAATATGCGGCCGGGTAGTGTGATCATAGACGTCAGTATCGACAGCGGTGGCTGTTTCGAAACCTCCGAGCTCACCAGCCACGAGCAACCGATCTTCCTGAAATATGGCGTGATCCATTATTGCGTGCCGAATATTCCGTCGGGTTTTGCGCGCACGGCCTCGCATGCCATCAGCAATGTGCTGACGCCTTTGCTGCTCGAGGCAGCCGAGGAGGGTGGTATCGAAAGCCTGATCTGGCACAAAGTGCACCTGCGCAGCGGCATTTACCTGTTCAAGGGTGCGCTCACGCATTTTCACCTCAGCCAGCGTTTCAACCTGAAGTATACCGACCTGAACCTGCTGATCGCCAGCCGCCGATAGGCACTGCATAAGGCGTACTTACCGTTGCGGGGGCTTAAAATCGTAAATGGAAATCACTTCCTGGCATCCCTCGTATTCGTTCGGATCATTGCTGGATATGACCAGCAGCCGCTCGCGTGTTTCCGATTGCAGCAGGGCTTTGTAAGCGGCGATCCCTTCGGCATCGAGATTGGTGCAGGGTTCGTCGAGCAGCAGCACAGGGCTATCGGCGAAAAAAGCCAGCAGCAGCTTCAGGCGCTGCTTCATGCCTGAAGAATAATAACGAATCTGTTTGTCGGCCGCTTTCTCCAGCTTCAGGCGTGAAAGCATTTCTGTGAAGCCGGGACCGGCCCGAAAAGGCTTGAAGGTTTGCTGGAATTGCATCAGCTCGATGGCTGTCATCTCTTCGATCAGTTCGAGGTAGGGAGTG
>JAKPBL010000061.1 GCA_029778965.1 Bacteroidota bacterium | reverse complement strand
TCAAGATTGGCCGTGGGCACGCTGATCTGCGCATTGATGCCCTCGGCGGCCACGTAAATACGGCCGAACACTTTCAGCGCAAACAACGCTTTGTACAACGCATCGCGAAAAGCCTGCGGCTCTTCAATCAGAAAATACTGGTAAAAGGAAATAGTAGTGCGGGGTTCTGTTTCCGCCAATAAACGTTCTTTGAGTTCCTTCTGGGATACCCTGTTGTGTAATACAGCCATGCTGAAATTTTACGGACACTTGCCTGGTGAACAAAATTTCTTAACGGCGCAAAGCTACGACTTAATTGCCATTGAAACCAGTCACCGACACGCGGAAATAAGCGCCGCGCAGCCGGCCCTGGTCGAGCGACCATACCAGGTCGGTACGTATGAATTTAAAGATATTCTCCAGGCCCAGGCTGAATTCTTCGTAGTTGCGGCGGCCACCTGTAAACAGCCCGTGCGCTCCCGCTACCAGGTGCCAGTTCAGTTGCCGCAAGCCGGGAATCTTATTGGTCAGCGCGCCGTTAAAATGATGCTCGGCGTGTGCCACCGTCCAGAACTGCTGCGGGCCCGCATAGGCGTAATAAGGCAGGGCCTGGAAACTGCTCATATAAGGCCGTGCAAATACCACCTGGTTGCCGCCAAAATGTTTATAGTCGGGCGCCTCCACCCGGTTCCATTGCAAAAAACCGCCGGCCGACAGGTTATAATGCAATTCGCCTGCTATTGCCAGGTTCAGGTCATCGCTCACACCCAGTCCCCATTTCAGGTAGTCGACATCACTGCCGAAAAGGCCTTTCAGTCCGCGGCTGGCAGAAGCACTGAACACAGGATACCTGGATCCGAGCGACATCTTCCTGTCGGGAAATTCGATGTACTGCTGTCCCGGCTGCCAAAGCAGACCCACGGTGAGCGATGCCGCCTGGTGCTTTTCCATCGGCAGCATCGCCGCGGGAAAAGGAATATTCGGCGTGTACGCTTTGCCTTTTACATTGCGCCAACTGAAATCGCTGCTGTTACCGAGCGGCGCACGGTCTTCATATGAAAAAGCGGCATTCAGCTCCCAGCCGCCACCAAGGCGACGCGTATAACCCAGCGAACCAAAAGCGGCCTCGTACAATTTCATATAATTGCTTTCCCACAGCAGGCTGCTCAGGCTGTTCATCAGCGGCGATATGGGCTGGCTTCCGTCAAACTGCTCCGCATATTTCCCCGCCGAAAAAGACAGCGTAGTCGGGTTTCCCTTCCCAAAACTATAGTTACCCGTTGCCTTTCCATACAAATGCCGGCTGCTGAAACCATAACGGGCCGTCGCTGTAACCGTCAGTATTGCGCTGCCCGGCAGGGTGTCGAGGCGCTTCGACCAGGTGAGCGACGGGCTCGCCACCCATCCTTCCACCGTATTGAAAGAAACCGCCTGTATCATGGGCGAAAGCGCATAGCTGACCCGGCGCTTCTGCCGGGTAAATGTTTGCCCCGTCAGTAAAAAAGAGGCAATGCCGAACCGGTTGCGAACGCGGTCGAGCGAATCGAGATAAGCGGGACTTTTCCGCACCTGCTCCAGGCTGTCTTTTTTCCTGAAGTCAATGATCTCTTCGGGCAGCAGCGGCAACGGCCTGATGGAATCCCAATAGCGGCCGTCTTTCCTGTTCGATCCTTCGTTGTATTTCACCACCGTGCTGTTAAAAAATTTCGGCGGCAAAGAAGGCCCCAGCTCGAAATTACTGTACACCGTTACCGCCGAGCCGAATCCATCAAAGCCAAACCTCCGGATAGCCGGATACCGCACCTGGTTGCGGATCACCCAGGCATTGTCCGTAAGCGGTGCATACAGTTGCTCAACGTTCAGCGTATCGAGAAATTCCATCTGCGAGGTCTTCAGCAGTTGCAATTGCAGGCTGTGTATGCGCCAACTGTTTTCGGTGATCATGATCTCGCCCGAAAAAAGCGGCTCGTATTTTCTCCGGGGGATGACTTTGATCCGGTTCACCTCCACCCCGTCGTCCATAAACGATCCTTCGTATTTGTATTTGTAAAAATGGAGCGCATTGTCGGCAATGGGCGAAACAAAGCCCCGTTTGTTCAGGTTGCCTGCTTCGATATTGTTCCGGTAGAAATTGATGATACGCGGCAGGCTCAGGCCAAAGGCATTGCTGTTGCCGCTGACGCGGGTCGACAATACCTCTATCTTCGAGCGGTCGGGCGGTTTCACCGAATAGCGCGATACGGTTTCGGAGAGATACAGCATTTTCCGTTTGCTGGTGTCACCGTCTTCAAAATCGACTTTCTGCCCCAGGAACTTGTCGGGGTAGCCGCGCAACTGCATCTGTTCGCGTGTATATACATCGCACGAAAAATCAGACAGCTCGTCATAGTGCGCCTTTCGCAGCCGGATGGCGTTGCGTATAATCGCATAGGCAGGGTCTTCCGCATTGGCCTTTACCACCACTTCGCCGAGTGTAACCTGCTGCACCGATAATATAAAATTCAACTGAACGTCTTCTGTTCCCAGGATCAGCTTCTGCTCCTGGCGGGTGTAGCCTACGTGATGGGCCACCAGCACATAGCTGCCCGCAGGCAGCGGCAAGCGGTATGACCCGTTGGCACCCGCCGTGGTACCCGCCTGGCCGTTGCGAACATAGACCGATGCATAGGGAACAGGATTGCCCTTGTCGTCTTTTACAGTGCCTGAAACAATGCCTGCCCGCGCGGAAAGCAACAGGCAGGTAAAGCAGCAAAAGGCAATAAGGTATCTACTCATTCATTTTCAATCTTCGTATAAGGCTGCCCGTCAGGGCGGCGGCGGCGGCAGTCAGCCCGCCTATCAATCCGCTTACCAGCACCAGCAGGCTCGCGGAGCTGGTCTTCAGCAGCAGCCGCGAAATGCGTTCTGCCAGCAACCCCTCGTTGCTGGCATTGATCCATGCGCTCAGCAGCACCCATAAAAGAAATACGCCGAGAAAGCCTGCCAGGGCCGATTGCCAGGGCTTCAGCGGAATGACGACGGCTACCGCAAAGGCGGCTACTGCCACTATCCACCAGGGAAACCAGAATGACAGGGCGAATGCGAGAATAGCTGTCAACAAGATGTTAATGAACAGTTTCATGAGTTGTTTCGAAAATTAGGCTTTTCTAAAATGCATTATCCAGCGGATACGCTCGTCGGTTTTTTCGCTTTCCTTCATCAGCCAGAGCCGGTAGTACCTGCCGGCTGCCCAGTCGTCGATACTGTTGTCGTAATAACGGCTGCCGGGGTTGCCGCTTTGCCCGCCGGGATAGATGCCGTAAGCTTCAATGCCGTCGGTCATTTCAACCACCATCCGCCAACTGGGTCCGTGTTCGGGAGCGGCGGCATTGATAATGCCTTTGCCGCCGCCGACCGGCACATGCAGGCGGTTGAAAGGCTCTATCACTTTGAGCAGGTGTTTGATCCGGGTATCTTTCGCCCGCTCCCAGGCAAGGTTGCCTGATACCTGGAGATGGTCGAGGGAATCGGTTATGCCTGACAGTGAGGAAGCCAGCACGTCTTCAAGCGTTTCCTTTCCGGGCGTGCTGATGTCATCAATAAAACGATAGGCCGAGTCGCGCTGCAGGCTTTCCAGCAGCACATATTCGGGCGGCCAGGGCAGGGGCAGCTTTGTCTGGCTGAACTCATCCTTCCATATCTTCTTTTCCAGCGCATCCCACCATAGTGAAAACACGGTGGCGCCTTCTTCACCGGGATCGTTCTTATCGTTCCATTGCCTGTATATCTCGAAGTATTTTTTTCCTGCTTCACTCAGCGCGGCTACCGGTGTGCGCAGCAATATATCACGGCTCATCGAGGCCTTGATGTTGAAATTGCTGGTTTGCATGGCCATCATCGAGGCCGGCGTTACCTGCTGCGCCGTATCGAGCATTCTGTTCACGGCCATGGCGCGGTATACCGGGAACATATCACCCGTATAATACGGGTAGGTGCCGTCTACCGACACCTGGTTGGCCGAGCTCACATATCCCCTGAAAGGGTTCTCCAGGTGCGGGTTCTCTTCGGCAGGTATAAGTCCGCGCCAGAAATAGCTGCTGTCATGTCCCGGCATAATGTAATCGCCCTGCCGCCGCCATTTGGCAGGAAATTCGCCCTGCTGCCAGATGCCGATATCACCTGAACGTGTAGCGATCAGGCAGTTTTGTCCCGGGCATTTGAGTTGCCGGATGGCGGTAACCGCTTCGGCATAGGTCTTCGCATGGTTAAGCCCGTAGAAAGCGGCCCCGTCGTTGCTGGCATCGTGCGCCTTCCAGCGCACCGCCAGGTTTTTCACTTTTTTTTCTGCGGGCTGAAAGCTTTCGTCGTACATCACGGGGCCAATATTCGTGTAAACAACGGTATCGAGCAGGTCGGGCTTGCCTTTTATGCGGATGATCTCCACCCGCCGGGTGGTGGGCAGCCAGTCGTCGTTGAACCGGTACGCATCACGTGCTTCATCGCGAAATTCAACCTCATAATAATCGCGCACATCGCGGCCCGCATTGGTAAAGCCGAATGATATATCGTTGTTAAAGCCAATGATCACATTCGGCGAGCCGGGAAAGGTGGCGCCGTACGCGCTGAACTGCGGCGTGGTCAATTGCATCTCGAACCAGAGCGAGGGCAGGTTGAGGCCGAGGTGCGGGTCGTTGCACAGGATAGGCCGGCCGCTTTTGGTCTTAGCGCCCGCCACGGCCCAGTTATTACTGCCGTTTTCTTTTTCGGGCTGTTGCGCCGGCAAAAAGCGGATACTGTCGGGACGGTTGTGCCTGAAATAAACCGAATCGGCACCGGGCGGAATGGTCAGGTCCACCGCCGGCTGGCCGGGATAGGGGGAAGCAGCCGTATTGGGCTGGATCGCCGGCAGCGAATCGGGAATAAAAGGGAACAGTGTTTCGAGATCGGCGGTGTTAAAAAAATCGCGGGCATTGCTGAACTCCAGGTCTTCTTCATGGCCCGCCAGGTCGTAGCTCATGAACTTCAGGAAAAGCGCCGTTTTTAGCGGGGTCCACTGCTCGGGATAATAGCCCAGCAGTTTGTACTCAACCGGCAGACTGCTTTCAGACAATTGCGCAATCCAGGCGTTGATGCCATTGGCATACGCTTCGTATTGTGCTTTCGAGGCCGGGTTTCTTTCGGCCTCTTCCATTGATTTTTCGGCCGCCCATACCATACCCAGCCGGCGCATGGTGCGATCGTAACCCAGTATCCGGCCGTCGGGGCCCTCTCCCAGCACTTCGCTCAGCCGGCCCGCCGCCGCATAGGTCTGGAACTCCATTTGCCAGAGCCTGAATTTGGCATGCAGGTAACCCTGCACATAATAAAGATCGTTTTCATTTTCGGCAAAAACATGCGGCACCAGGCGCTCGTCAATATATACATCTGCCTTGCCTTCAAGGCCGGGCAGCAGCACATCGTCGTTGTAATCCGCATTCCGGGGCTCTGCATTCTGCCAGATGCCGTGCTGCGGGCTCAGCAGCGCTCCCAACGGCGCAGGCAGCACCAGGCGGCTGTTGAAAAGAAGGATGAGGCCACAGGTCAACAAGGCGGCTAATGCCGGGGGGAGATATCGCATGGCGGGCTTTTTGCTTCGCGGCTAAAGTAGGATTAATTTCTATTTAACAACCTGTTGGGTAAACCCGGAGCAGGCGTTGTTGTCATAAGAGCATGGAAACGAAAAAATACATACTGGCGTGCATGTTCATTATGCTGCTTCTATTCAGCCTTTTCGGCTGAGGCCAGCAGGCTGACAAGGGCCGATAGCTCGCTTTCCGTATTAAACGCATGCAGCATGATACGCAGGCGACCGTTGCCCCTCGGCACGGCAGGATGCAATGCCGGCCGCACATCGAATCCATTCTGGTGCAGGTAATCCGCCAGCTTCTTCACTTTATTATTTCCCGGGACGATAATGCCCTGTATGGGTGTTTGCGAAGGCGGCGTATAGTACCCGGTAGCCGAGCCCCTGAACTGGCGGATCAGCCGCGCAAGCTGCAACCTTTCGGCCAGCGCGCCGGGAAAGGCCCGGTAGGCGCTCTCTATCGACGCCAGCGCTACCGGCGGCAGGGCGGTATCGTCGAAGCTGCCCGCTACATTGACAAGGTATTCTTTGAGCAGCGGCGAGCCCAGCACGGCAGCGCCCTGCGCCCCGGCCGCCTTGCCGAATCCGTATAAACGGGCAAAGCAACGCTGCTGCACACCGAACTGCTGCACCAGCCCTTCTCCCTCGTGGCCGATCACTCCCAGGGCATGCGACTCATCCACTACCAGGTGCGCTTCATAACGGTCACAAACATCCGCTATTTTATCAAGCGGCGCAGTATCGCCGTCAATACCGAACACCGACTCGGTAAACACGAATTTCTGTGCACCGGTTTCCACCTGCAGTTTTCTCTCCAGGTCGTTCAGGTCGTTGTGCGTATATGCATCAGCGTTAGCGCGACCCAGGCGAAGGCCGTCGCTGATGCAGGCGTACGACAAACGGTCGTACAGCAGCAGGTCGGCCGGTTGGGGAAGGCAGCCCGCCAGCGCCAGGGCGGCGGCATACCCCGAACTGAACAGCAGGGCTGCTTCCGCATCGTGAAAACGGGCAATGTCTGCTTCCAGGGCTTCGGCCCTGCCGGAGTTGCCTGTCAGCAGCCGGCTGCCCGTACTACCCGCCGGCAGCTCGCCGGGCATTGGGCGCCGCGCAAAACCAAGGTAATCGTCAGAACAGAAGTCTGCCTGCGCTCCCGTATGCCCCAACTGCCTGAACAAACCGTCTATCTTCCTATCTATC
>JAKPBL010000033.1 GCA_029778965.1 Bacteroidota bacterium | reverse complement strand
CATTACAGGCTTGAGTGATCAGGGATAAATCTCCGCCAGCTTCTTCGCAAGGTCTTCACCACGCAGGCCTTTGGCCACGATCCGGCCTTCTTTGTCGAGCAGGAAATTGGCGGGGATCGCTTTAATACCATACAATTCGCATACATCGGCCTGCCAGCCCTTCAGATCCGATACGTGCTGCCAGCCCAGCTTGTCTTTTTTAACCGCCTCCAGCCATGCTTTTTTGTCCTGGTCGAGCGATACACCCAGCACCTGGAATCCTTTCAGGCGATACTTGTTATACACCGCCACCACATGGGGGTTTTCGGCGCGGCAGGGTCCGCACCAACTGGCCCAGAAATCGACCAGCGTGTAGTTGCCCTGGAAAGAAGACAGGCTGACGGTTTGCCCGTTTGCATCGGGAAGGCTGAATGCAGGCGCCAACTGGCCGATATCGGTTTTACGGGCTATTTCCAGCAGCTTGTACAAACGCCGCCCATAATAACCCGCTTTGACCGAATCGCTCAGACTGCCATACCCTTTTTCCAGTTTCGGGGCATCGGGCTCATACTGGTATTTTTCATACAACAGGTGGGCCGACATATACGACTCGGGGTTCTCTTCAATGAACAGGCTGTCGGCTGCCGCGATGCGGTCAAAGATATCCCACAATTTTTCACGCGTGGCCTGGCTGACCGGCGGCGGTGTATGGGCCGTAAAGGTATCGATGACCTTGCGCAATACGCTGACACTGTCCTGCAGCTCTTTGGTTTTGCTATTGTATTCAGTCTCGTCGTGCGGAATGGCGGTGCCGGTGAGATGTGCTCCCGCAATGCTGTCGATCTCCCCGGAAACAACCAGCTCGCCCGCTTTGGCGGCAAATGCCAGTTGCTGCCCGCCGGTTTCAACAATTACCAGGCTTACCGAGGGCATAGGAATCTTGCCTTCAAAGCGACCGCCATGTACGGTCATCGTATCTGCCACCTGCAGGTCGTTGTCTTTGGAGGTCCGCAGCACTACGGAACCGGTATCCTGGCCTACAAAAGAACCGGATATAAACAAACTGTCGCTCTTCGCATTTGCCTGCCGGGCATCCGGAGATGGCATTCCGCAAGCAGCCAGCCAGGCGGCGGCCGGCACCAGGATTCTCTTCATAGTCGTTAGTCGATGCTGATGCCAAATGTAAGCAGCAAGCCCGAAAGTGCCTCGCGGGAAAACCGTGCTTTTTTCAATGAATTCCTGGCAGGATCGATGCCGAACCGCAGGGCTTCCCTGAAATCGGCCCGGTCGAGCCGGGTGTTCTCGAATTTTGTGCCCGCCAGGTCGCTGCCGCTGAAATCGGCTCCTTCCAGGTCGGCTTCTGCGAAATCCGCCTCCTGCAACTGGCAGTGAAGAAAGCGGGTGCCGGGCATTTTTCGCTGAAAGAACGACGCAAAATGCAGCAGGCAGTGATCAAAGCCAACGGTGAACAAAAAGGGGTTGGCCTCCTCGAACCGAATACCGATACACTTACAGCCAATAAACTGTACCTCGTTGAAGGTAGCGGCATACAGTTTCGCCGAGCTGAGGTCGCAATCGCGGAAAAGGCAGTTGTTGAATTCAACATGGCCGAGATCGGCGCCGGCAAAATGGCATCGGATGAACTCGCATTGATCGAATTCATCCGACGCCATTTTCACCGCCGTAAAATGCCGGTCTTCAAATACTTGTTGCTTGTAATATTCGCCGGCCATATTGCTTTCTTAAAATCCTGCTTTGTCGCTCCAGGTGTTGTTCGACAGGTTTACGTCGGGCACGGTCTTATCCGGGTCGAGCTTTACCTCCTGCAGCTTAGAGGTGGACTTATAAACGAATTTCCATTCACCGCCGTGCTGCCATACTTCCACCGGCAGGTGCGCACGGCCTGTTTTACCATTGGCTTCTTTGATCTCCAATGTTACCGGCATGGGCAGCTTACCGAAATTGTTGACGGTGATGATGGCGCCTTTGGCAGGGTCGTTGTCCACATAAGCCACGCCCTTCACTCCCTGGTCGATGCTCCATTTATTAAGATACCAGCCACGCCAGAACCAGTCGAGCGTTTCGCCGGAATAATTCTCTATGCAACGGAAAAAATCATAGGGTGTGGGGTGCTTAAACGCCCATTGGTGTACATAATAGCTGAAAGCCGAGTCGAAACGCTCGGGCCCCAGGATATTGTCGCGCAGCAGTTGCAGGCCGTATCCTGGCTTCAGGTAAGCCAGGATACCCAGGTTCTGCGGCTGGATCACATCGGGAATATTGTAGATGTTTTCCATCTTCTCGCCGAAGAAATAACGGCCAAGCATATCCGCATTCATATGACCGCCGTCATATTCGCCGTTATTGAAGGCTTTATCTGCCAGGCCGTTTATAAAGGTGTTGAAGCCTTCATCCATCCAGGGATATTTCCGTTCGTTAGAGCCCACGATCATGGGGAACCAGTTATGGCCGAACTCGTGCGAGGTAACGCCCCAGAGTCCGCCACGGGTCGCTTTCCATCCGCAGAAAACAATGCCCGGGTATTCCATACCTGCCACGATGCCGGCCACATTCACCGCTACCGGGTATGAATAGGGATACAGGTATTTCGAATAGAACTCGATGGATCCCTTTACATATTCAGTGGAACGGCCCCAGCCGGAATCGCTGCCTACTTCGGCTGGATAGGCCGACATTGCCAGGGCTGTTTTTCCATGGGGGAGGTTGATTCTTGCCGCATCCCATACAAAGGCTTTGGAGCTGGCGAAAGCAACATCGCGCGTATTCACGCATTTAAACTTCCAGGTAAGCTGTGTTTTGCCGGCAGGGCGACTGGAAGCCTGCGTTACCTCTGCCGCGCTGCGAAGCATCACCGTTTTATCGCTGGCAGCAGCAACTTTCCAGCGCTTCTGCTGCTCGGCTGTCAGCACTTCCTGCGGGTTCAGCAGCTCACCGCTGCCAACTACAATATGACTGGCAGGCACCGTAACCGAATAGGTAATGTCGCCGTATTCCAGGTAAAACTCGCCCTGGCCCAGGTAAGGCAGGGTGTTCCATCCCTCCACATTGTCATACACGCACATACGGGGATACCATTGCGCGATCTCGTATATCCAGCCGTTTTTGGTATTCAGGCGGCCGGTACGGTCGGTGCCGTATTCGGGCACGGTGTACGAAAAGCTGATCGTGAAGCTGATCTTACCTCCCTTTGCTTTCAGGGTGGAGGGCAGGTTCACGCGCATGCGGCTGTCGGTCACCTGGTGGCTTAGCTCTTTGCCGTCGAGCGATACCGAGCTGATGGTATACCCGCCGTCGAAGTTCTTCGCGTTGGCCCAGCGGCCACCGTTCAAGGCAGTTACCGCCACACCGCGCGATTGCTGGGAATAGATGTTCTGGTCGAGCTGCAGCCAGAGAAAGGAGAGCGACTGCGGGCTATTATTCGTATAACTTATTGTTACCTTACCGTTAACAGTATGTTGCTGGTCGTCGAGCGTTACCGCAATATCATAATCGGCGCGGTTCTGCCAGTATTCCGGACCGGGTGTACCATCGGCGGCGCGGATATTGTCTCCCAGGTAAGGGTAAAAATCAGGTGCAAAAGCTTCGTGGGGATCAAAGCCGGTGCTGTCTTTCTGCGCCAATACCGATACCGGAATGGCAGCCGTTAGCAGCAGGCAGGCAACCAGATAGATTTTTTTCATGTGTGTTTATTGTAAACGACAAAACTACGGGTCGCAGGGCGGATGGCGGCCGTTTTTTTGTTAAACGGTTCAAAAACAGGGCTAATACATATATATGCAGAATCCCGTGCCGATCAATTAATATACAGGTAATCCAGGGGTAACATTTCCGTAACAATGCCCGGATAGTTTTGTGCCCAAATTACCCCGGTTTGAAAAAGGTATATTTTTTTACACTCTGCACACTGCTGACAGCCCTGCTTTCACTGCCCGTTTTTGCCCAGGTAAAAACCATTAAAGTGCCCGGAAAGGTGCTCGACGGAAAAAACGGCGCCCCCCTGGTAGGCGCTACGGTATCGGCCACCGGCGACAACAGCTTC
>JAKPBL010000065.1 GCA_029778965.1 Bacteroidota bacterium | reverse complement strand
GTCGTTGTGTGAATGGCCCTGCGGACTATACACCGTATTTACCTGTGCCGGCGTGGTTAACCAGCAAAAGCAAAGCAGGAAAAAAGAAACCAGCAACTTATGCATTATCGGAGCCTTACGTATTTTTCGGTGTTGATGCGGTCGATGCCTGCACTCTCAATTTTTTCACGGCCGGTCTGAATAAGCGTGTCGTTGCGGATGGTAATGGTAAAGCTGAAGTCATGCCCTTCCCATTCCCTGTCGTTGCAATATTCGAGGTGCTCGGTGTACTGGTTGCCTTTCAGCGTATAACGGCCGCCTCCGCTTGAATACAGGGGTTGCGCGCCTTTTCCTTTTTCCATATCGTGCAGGAAAAAAGCAAAGTGAGTGCTGTTGATCACTTTGATAAATGATTTCCCGGTGGTGTAGTCGGTTGTTTCGATGTCTTTTCCCGATTCAAGGGTGCCGCTGATCAGCTTCCAGGTGCCGGTAATGGGCAGGGGCTTCCCGGCAGGGTGGGGCGAAAAGATCGCCAGCAACAGCAGGTGGGTAATGGCTAGTATATTCATCGGTATACTTTATTGTATAGTTATTTCTTCGTCGAGATAATTGTCGCGCGCATTGGCGGCAACCTGGAAATGATATTTTCCTTTCGGCACATACCACTTTCGTTGCGCCTCATCCCATTGCTGCAATTGGGAAGTGTTGAGCCTAAAGGTCATTTCGCGTATTTCGCCGGCGGGAACAAATACCTTTTGAAAGCCGCGCAATTCTTTAACCGGCATGCCCGGCCGATTGCCCGCCGAAACATACAGTTGCAGGGTTTCGGCAGCATCATGCGTACCGGTGTTCTTCAGGGCCACCACCGCTTCCCAGGCACCATTCCTGAATACCGGTTTGCTGACCCATCGGCAGTCGAACTGCGAATAACTCAGACCATATCCGAAAGGATACAGGGGCTTGCCCCTGAAATAGCGATAGGTACGCCCTTCGAGGGCATAGCTTTCATACGGCGGAAGATCGTCGAGCGATTTGTAAAATGTAACCGGCAGCCGGCCCGAGGGCGCCTGCTTACCGTATAATACGTCTGCGATGGCATTACCGCCCTGGTCGCCCGGGTACCAGGCCATCAGTATGGCATCGGCATAAGGCTCTACCGAGCTGATATCGATGGCGCTACCTGCATTGATCACCAGTACCAGGGGTGTTTTTGTTCCTTTTCTCAAGGCTTTCAGGTAAGCCACATGCGCGGCAGGCAGTTGCAGGTGTTTGCGGTCGGCGCCATTCTCTGCAAGAAAAGCATCCCCTTCTTCACCTTCATATACGGCGGTGAGTCCCAGCACCGCAATGGTGATATTGGCATTGCCCGCAGCCCAGATGCCGCCGAAGCGGCTGGTATCGGTGTAATCGCATCCCATGTCATATTCCACACGTATGCCCGGCCCCACAGCGGCGGTGATGCCTTCGACTACATTCACTCCTTTGTCGCTTACACCATGGTAGCTGCCCAGCAGTGCATCGATCGATCCTGCATTGGGGCCAACGATCATTACCGCAGGGTAGTTTTCTTTGCGTAAAGGCAGCAGGTTATTATTGTTCTTCAGCAGCACCATGCTTTCTGCCGCCATCTTACGGTTAAGGGAACGGTGATAATCGTTGCTGATGCTATCAGCGGTATAGGCATCATACTTCGACCAACCAACCGGGTCAAAGAAACCAAGCTTTATTTGTGTGCGGAAAGCCGGCGCCAGGGCGCTGTCGATGTCTTTTACCGTCAGCAGCTTTTTATCGAGCGCCTCTTTTACGTGCCGTTGCAGCACGGAACCGCATTCGAGACTGATACCCGCTTTAACAGCCGCTGCTGCGGTGGTAACGGGGTCGGGATAGGTTTTATGCTGGGTATAGATATCGTCGAGGGCGCCGCAATCGGTGACTATATGTCCGCCGAATTTCCATTCCTTACGCAGTATCTGCTGCATAAGCGAACTGCTGGTGCAGCAGGGTTCTCCGTTCAGGCGGTTGTAGGCACACATCACGGCTTCCACGCCATTATTCACCAATTGGTGGAACGCATACAAATAAGTTTCACGCAGCTCTTTTTCGGAAACGACCGCATTAAAGGCATGCCGTCCTTTTTCGGGACCGCTGTGCACTGCGAGATGTTTGGCGGCGGCAGCGGTTTTCAGGTGCAGCAGGTCACTTCCCTGCAAGCCTTTAACGAAGGCGATTCCCATGGCTGCGGTAAGAAAAGGATCTTCGCCGTAGGTTTCCTGTCCGCGACCCCACCGCGGATCACGAAACAGGTTGATATTGGGCGACCAGAAAGTGAGTCCCATGTATTGCAGGTGCCGCCCCTGCGCCCTTGCCAGGTTGTACTTCGCGCGTGCTTCGGTCGAGATCGCATCGGCGCACTGCTGCAACAGGTCGGGGTTGAAGCTGGCCGCCAGGGCGATGGCCTGCGGAAATACCGTGGCATTACCTGCGCGTGCCACACCGTGCAATGCCTCATTCCACCAGTTATACGCCGGTATACCCAGGCGTTCTACTGCCGTTGCTTCATGACCCAGGAGGCCGATCTTTTCGTTGATGGTAAGCTGCCCAAGCAGGTCGTTCACCCGCAGATCGATGCGCGCCTTCGGATCGCGAAAGAGCGGAGCAACGGACTGGGCAGCCAATCGGGTGCCGATGAAGAAAGCGCCGGCAAAAAAAAGAACAGGCAGTTTCGGCATAGTATATAAACTGAAAGAGCAAGATAAATAAAGGCGGGCAACCCTGGCGGTTCTTTTTACATTTATCACAGAAAACAGCGTATGATCAGGAACTACCTGCTGCTCGGCTGGCGAAACGCCCGCAAGCATCGCCTGTTGTCTCTCATCCAGTTGCTGGGCCTGAGTGGCGGTCTTGCCGCCTGTTTGCTGATAGGTATTTATATCGCTCACGAAAAGAGTTACGACCAATACAACCGGCATGCCGGCCGGATAGCACGTGTCACCACAGTATTGGGCATGCCCGACAAGCAAATGGCCATTGCGCGGGTGGCTACTCCCCTGCTGCCTGCACTCTTACACTATCCCGAAGTAGAAGCAATAGCAGGCATACGCCCATTGACAGCTACTGTTAGCAAGAACCAACAATTGTATGCGGAAGAAAATTTCCATTACAGCGACAGCAGCCTGTTCAGCGTTTTTGATGTCAACTTTATAGCGGGCGACCGGCGGGCGCTCGACCGGCCCGATGCCATCGCCCTTAGCGCATCAACGGCCCGGAAATATTTCGGCAGCACCGCTGCTGTGGGACAAATACTGACGTGCAACAGGAAAAACTATACGATAACGGCTGTGTTCGACGACCGCCCGGTTAACAGCGATATTACCATCGACGCCCTGCTGTCGGGTGATTTTTCCAAAGAAAAGTCGTGGGTAGAAGACATGCCCTATTTCTGCTTTGTACTCTTTTCGCAGAACACGAACAGCCAGGCATTTGCCAGAAAGATAACGAAAGACATTGCTCCCCTTCCACTGGCGGAACTGAAATCGATGGGCGCCATCAACTGGAATGTTTCGTTTGAGGTGGAACCGCTGGAGAAAGTTCATTTCAGCGCTTCCAAAGAGATGGATACACCAAAAGGGAACAGCACTTACCTGCCCGTACTGGGCCTGCTGGCGGTGTTGATATTGCTTATCGCGCTGGCCAATTATGTCAACTTCTCCATCACCAAATCAACGGAACGGGCACGGGAAGTAGGGGTCAGAAAGGCGGCAGGCGCCCCGGCAAGAATGCTTATTGGCCAGTTCATGGTTGAATCGCTGGTGCTTATCTGTATCGCGTGGCTATTGGCCATACTGCTATTGGCGGCCGTCATTCCGTTAGTCAATCATTTGCTGCAAATACATATCATTTTTACCGTGGGTAGTACGGCCGGGTATATACTCGCTGCACTGGCGGCCAGCCTGCTGCTGGGCGGGCTCTACCCCGCTATTGTGCTGGCCCGCTACCAGCCGGCCATCGTGCTCAAAGGAAGCTGGAAAAACAGCGCCTCGGGTTTGCTTTTGCGGAAATCATTGCTGTTGTTTCAATGTACAATAGCCGGCGGGTTGCTTTTCTGCACACTGATCATGTATAAACAGACAAGGTTTCTGCAGCATACCGACCCCGGTTACCGGTCGGCCGATTTACTGCAAATATTTGTTCCGAACGACTCCACCCATCTTTCCGCCATAAAAGCCTTTCGGGAAGCGTTGGCCGCACGGTCTTTTACCAGCGCTGTTTCCACCAGCGGTATTGCTTATGAAACCCAGGCATTCGGTAGTTCCATCCTGGAAAAAGAAGAAGGCGGCAAAATGGAGGTACCGATCCGTTTTCTGGCTATAGACCCCGCATTCCTGTCGGCCTATGCGATCCCGCTGGTGGCTGGGCGGGCTTTTTCAGGTTCGGTTGCCGGCGACAAAGGCGGTGCATTCATGGTCAATGAAGCGTTGGTCAGGCGCATGGGCTGGACGCATCCGGTGGGCATGAGATCATACGACGACAAGGGAAATGAGCAGGTACTGATCGGGGTGGTCAAGGATTTTCATTTCGAGTCGATGCACAATAAGATCGAGCCGCTGATGATGACTTACAGCGATCAGCAATCGCCTGTTATCACTGCGCAGGTACAACCCGGATCGCTATCGGCGGTAAAAAAAATATACGAACAGTATATCAGTGATATTCCTTTCCGGCACCAATATGTAACTGATATGGTTGCGGAACAATATGTACCCGATAGGAAGGCCGCTTCCGTTTTCAATGCATTTACCCTGCTTGCTTTGTTTCTCGCGTGTCTCGGATTATATGGCATGGCCAGCCTGCTATTGCGCCAACGCACGCGCGAGATCGGTATACGCAAGTTGCTGGGTGCCGGTCAATGGCAGCTCGCCCGGTTGTTGTCCGGCGGCTTTTTGCAGATCGTATTACTGGCCCTGGTCATCGGGTTGCCGGTTTGTTATTTCCTGATGAACAGGTGGCTGACGGGGTATGCTTATCATGTGCACATGCAATGGACAGATTTCCTGTTGCCCGCTACAGGTATGGTTTTGCTTACACTGGCGGTTACCGGTAAAGAAGTTGGACGGGCGCTGGATGTTAACGTGGCGGAGAGTATTCGTTGAACGGCAGCATATTGATTACTTTACACCGAGTTGCTGCCGCCCTTCGGCGGTAAGTCTTTCAAAACTCCAGGGGGGGTCGAAGGTTAATTGAATATCTATCACTTTCCCGGGAAAGCTGGCCTCCAACGCATTTTTCACACCTGTGGTGATGGCTTCGCCCATCGGGCAGTGCGGTGTGGAGAGCGTCATAGTGACCCGGATATGATCGTCGGGCGGAAATTCAATATGGTAGATCAGTCCCAGGTCAACCACATTCACAAAAAGCTCGGGATCTATCACATTGTACAGCGCATTTTGCGCCTGCATAACCTCGTTGACATGTGTATGGGTAAGATCGATATTCATTCCAGCGTTTTTGTTTTGTGCAGCAGGGTCTTGAACACATTGATGTTATACAGCAGGGCAACGATAAGCCAGCTTACCAGCGACAGCCGGATCAGCAGCAGGTTGTCGAGTATCAATGCCAGGGCCAGCGAAAACAAAGCTACTACAAAAGCCGGCAGTTGCCATTCAACCATTCTTTCATTGTACAGGTGTTTGGGCAACGGCACTTTTACCTTACCGGACAAGTGCTTGTAGTGACCATTCCAGACAATAAAAGGAAGTGTTTTAAATGATTTTCCGAGAATAATCCCGGTTATCCAGCCCAGGAAAATAAAGCTGCCGTAGAGCATGGCCCAGCGGCTTCCCTGTGCGTACAATACCCAGGGCAAGAGCGCAAACGCGATAAGCAGGCAGCAAAACGAAAAGGCGGTATGCTTCATCATTACATCCACCTTTTTGCGTAACCTGCTTTTGTAGGCGGTCCATAAGTACCGCATCCAGCACAATACGCCTGCCAATATGAGCGCACCGTAGAGCAGCGAACGGTCGCCCACTCCGTTCAGGTATCCGTCGGCGAGAAACAACAACAGCCCCGCATTTTGAAACAGGCAGGCATACTTCAGCCATTTTTCTTCTCCTGCTTTGCCCAGCAGGAACATGGGTACCAGTTTGGCGCTTACACCGGTTATCAGTTGTAAAAACCAGCCGGCGATACCGGCATGCGCGTGCAGCTTCAGTATGTCGAGATGACTACGGGTAAAAAAAGGAAATGCCAGGTTGACGGCCAGCAGCAGGCCGACAACCACTGTAAATAACAACCAGAGCGATGACGATACGATCAGCATTTTTTGCACGGAGTACCGGGTGCAGATCCGGCTGGTGAGCAATACATTTATTACAAACAACAACACCGACAGCACTACCAGGGCGCCGCCGGTAATCATCAGCCACCCGGTGCGCATATCCCAGAAAGAGAACACGAACAGGGCAATGCCGGTGGTGAGTGTGTACCAGCAAAACGATGCCATTCTTTCGCTGTACAAATCCTGCTCGCAGATAACGGGCAATAATTGATGCGCGGCTCCGAAAATGACCATCGTGCCCCAGCCCAGGGCTGCAGTATGCACGATGCTAAGCAGGTGCGGATTGAAAAAATGGGTTTGCAGGCTCTGCGGGCTAACGAGCAGTAATACGCAAAGCGCCAGAAAGGCCAGCGCGCCGGTCGCATAAAACGGCAGCACGGCATCATTAGCAGGCGCTTTTGCAATATTGACATCAGCCATTGGGCTTAAATATAACCATCTTCACATTGCCTTCGTCTACATTGCTGATATGCACTTCCAGCTCTTTGTCGGCCAGCACTTCCAGCAAATAGACCGGTACCCGCTTGTGGTGAATGTACAGCATACCGGCGGCGGGCAGGGTTTCCAGCTCGGCCAGGATGGCCTGCATAGGCCCGGGCATTTCCAGGGCACGCACATCTATCTCTCTCCGGTTTTCAGGAGAAAAACGCGCGCATACCTGTTCGAATGCTGCGGGATCGTCCATGATCACCTTTCCTTTTTCCGTGTGTGCCGTAGCTGCCGTCTTTTTGCCTTTCAGAAAAAAGGTGTGGAACTCGCTGGCCGATATTGTTTTCACATAACTCGCTTCCGCTTTCTCTTTCTCCAGCAGATGGATAAGTGGTGTGGGAATAAAAGAATTGACAATGCAGAAGATGCCGCCGGCGGGTACGGATTTAAACCGGTGCAGTATCTCCTTCAGCGGATCGGTTCCTTCTTCGATAATGGGCCGCACATCGTACACGACAATGCTTTCATGGTCGGCCTTTGTCAGCCAGGCAGGTTCCTGCTGTGTGCCGGGCGCCTTTTCTTTGGCAGCCGAATACCTGTAACCCAGTGGCTCCAGCGCCTTTGCAATCGCCTCAGTGGTGGTGCCGCCCATTTTCGCCGCTTCCGAGAGGGTAACGCGGGAAGCCATTATCTTTCTGAGCAACGGGTTCTTAAGCCGCTCCAGCGGCTTTGCCACTGCGGCGATCGCATCTATGCTCGCTTTATCGGCCTTGATGATCGCGGAAATTTTGGTGTTATTATTTATTTCCATCGGCTGCATTTTATACGGTTAAACGGCTTGCGCTTCCGCCTGCTTCATTGCTTTGGGAAAAAGGATATTGTTTTCGAGATGAATATGACGCTGCAAATCGTCTTCAAATTCCTTCATCTTAGCGAAAAGATAGTTATATGAGTTGCAGGCATCTTCGGGTAAAGCATAGTTGCCTGTCAGTTTCCGGAAGAAACCCAGGTCTTCGCCGGCCACCGAATGTTCCTTCTGCAACATCAATATCCGCTGTCGCAGAGAACCTGTTGCTGCAGAGGCCATATCAGCGCCTTTGGCAAATGCGTCTTTGATGGCGGGGAATAATAATGTTTCTTCTTTTTCCAGGTGCGCCAGCAGGTCGTCGGCAAAATGCGCCAGGCTTCTCGACAGCTTTTTCAGCTCCGGGTGCTCTTCGCCATGGCGCTGCGCTACTTTAACGGCCATAGCGCAAATGCTGCCGAGCATCTCTTTTACATAACGGTGGTGCGTGTTGACAATATAGTCTATCAGGAAACCCGGCTCCCATTTGTCGTAGTCCTGCGAGGGCGAAACCGGCGTTTTACCGGCTGCCTCCAACGCTGCTTTCAATTCAATTTCGTTTACGCCCGCTTCCTTGCTGGCTTCCTTCAGTGTTTTATTACCGCCACAGCAAAAGTCGATGCCTCTTGCTTTCAGTATCTCTGCCTTCCTGATATCGCGTGCCGCGATGGCGCCCACTGTTTCTTCGTCACCACCCGCCGCCAGGCGGGTTATCTTTATTACAAACCAGGTGGGGCCTTTCTCCAGGTACTCCCAGGTAAAAATATTACCCCGTTCGCCCAAAAGCTCATAGTACAACGGCTTGGGGTCGTGATCGTTCTCAATGACCAGTTCCTCGCCGGCCCCGAGCGCGTCAAAATGTGTAAAGATCGTAGGATG
>JAKPBL010000675.1 GCA_029778965.1 Bacteroidota bacterium | reverse complement strand
CTGCGCCCAGTTTCATGGCCATGGAATAATTCTGCTCGTCACCATAAGCCGTGATCATCATGACCACAGGCGGCGGTTTGTGGTATTTGTTTTTGATCTCTTCCAGCAGTTGCAGGCCGCTCATGCCGGGCATATTGATGTCTGAAAGGATCAGGATGGCTTCCTGGTGTTGATCGTTTAAGTAACTGAGTGCGCTTTCGCCCGAGTGTGCGAAGGCGAATATCACTTCGCCGTTCCGTATCTCACGCCGGAAACGTTGCTCAAAAAGTGTTCTTACATCCAATTCGTCGTCAACAACCAGGATTTTCATACTATGCTGTTTATGCAGGTAAAACAATGCTGAAGGTGGTGCCTGCGCCTTCTTGGGTGTCAACATTCAGCTCGCCGCCGTGTGCTTTTGTAATGATATCATAACTGATCGAAAGCCCCAGCCCGGTGCCTTGTCCTGTCGGTTTGGTGGTAAAGAACGGCTGGAAGATCTTGCCCAGCGCTTCGGCCGGAATGCCTCCGCCATTGTCGCTGATGGCAATGATGGTTTTGTCGCCCGATTTGCGGGTGCTGATCGATACGGTCGGTTGAAAATTGCCGGCGTCCGTTTTTTTCTTTTGCTGATCCACCGCATAAAAGGCATTTGTCAGCAGGTTCAGGATCACGCGACCCAGGTCTTGCGGTATCACATTCACTTTCCCGACAGCCGGATCAAGGTTTGTTTCAATGGATGCGTTGAATGATTTGTCTTTTGCCCGCAGCCCATGATAACAGAGTCGGATATATTCATCGGTGAGGGTGTTGATGTCGACCAGCTCTTTTTCGCCGGTGCTTTTCCGGCTGTGTTGCAACATGCCGCGCACAATGGCATCTGCCCGTTTGCCATGATGGTTGATCTTCTCTTCATTTTCTATCAGCGACCCGATCATGACATTTATTTCACTGATATTCCCTTTGCTGATCTCGTCCTTCATTTCTACAAGCAATTCTTTGTTGATGTCTGAAAAATTATTGACGAAGTTCAAGGGGTTTTGTATTTCATGCGCGATGCCGGCGGTGAGCTCGCCCAGCGAAGCCATTTTTTCGGACTGGATCAACTGGCTTTGGGTGAGCTTCAGGTCTTCGATGGTTTGCTGCAACTGCCTGGTGCGCAGCGTTACTTTTTCATCGAGAATCCTGTTTTCTTTTTGCAATAACCGCGACCGGTAAATGATATACATTCTCAGTAGGCCCAGCACCAGCAGGGTAGCGATGCTATACGCCCACCATGTTTTATACCAGGGCGGTGTTATGGTGAAACTGAAGCTGGCCGGCGCTGTCCATTTGCCGTTGAAGTTTCTGCTGCTCACCTTAAACGTGTAGCTGCCGGGGTTGAGGTTCAGGTAGTTTTCAGTGTAAGCATTGGTGGTGGGTTTGCTCCATTCACGATCAACACCTTCCAGGATATATATGTATTCGGTGGGGCCGTTCAATCCCATATTTGCCTGCGCGAACTGGAATTGTATGAAGTTCTTGTTATAGGGAATGGAAAGTTTGCCCGGCAGGTGATAAGGGCCTTCGGTTTTATCCCAACTGAGATCTCTGCTGCTGGCATAACCTGCTACTATCGGCGTTTGACCCTTTACGAAAATGCTGTCTGGGGTGCGCAGGCTGTCTTTGTCGCCGAACACATATGGTTCCGTAAAATATTGCGGTTTGTTCATCAGGTTGAAGCCCGTGATGTAGGTGGCGATCGAGTCGCGGTTGGGCTCAATACCGTGGATCATTATCATGCCGTTGTCGCCCCAGAGAAATTCTCCCTTGCTGGTAACGGCATCCACCTTCCATGAATTGGCTTGTACACGCTTCAGGTTTTCTGATTTGGCGAGTATGTCTATCTCCCATCTGCTGCTGTCGGCATCGGATGCAGGCGCACGGACGACGGCGCTCTTCGTGTCGGTGGCTATTACCATTTTGTCGCGATAGGGCAGGATAGCCAGCACCCGGTTGCTGGGCAGGCCTTCCTGCGTGGTGATGGTGGTAACGGTTTGTTTCCGTTTATCGAACACATATATGCCTTTGTCGGTACCCACCCATATTCTGCCCCGGTCGTCGACCTGGAGTACTTTGGAACAGGTGTCGCGAAGCCCCTCGAGGTCGTTGATCAACTGCATGGTGGCCGTTCCGGGGTCGATGAGGCCCAGGCCGCCGACAAAGCCTGCAATCCAGATGTTTCCTTCTTTGTCTTCGATGGCATCGGCGATATTGTTGTCGTTCAGGCCGTTTGCGCGTTCTGTATGCAGAATAACCGTTTGTGCCGAATCGATAAGGTCAATGCCATTGCTGGGGCCGGTCAGCCAGGTTCGCCCTTTCCGGTCACGAACCACCGAATAGATGCTGTCGTTGGTGAGGCCTTCTTTTTTCCCCGTATGTTCGATGGTTTTATTAACGGGATCGATAATATCAAAGCCACCGTTGGTAGACACCAGCATTTTCCGGTCGTGCATTATAAAAGATTGCACGAAGTCATTGCCCAATCCGTGCGCACGATCGAGTCGTCGCACCTGGCTCCTTTGTGCATTGATCAGCAAAATGCCTTTGGTGGTGGCGACCCAGATATTGCCGGTCACGTCTTCGGTCAGGCTGATTACCTGGCCGCTGCCAAGGGGTAAGCTGGTTTCGCCGTACTGGTCTATCACGTTCCCGCCGGAAATAGTGCCGGTCCACATGCGGTGGTTGTTGTCCTGCACAAAAGAAGTTACCCAGTTATCGGCCAGCCCGCTTTCGTTGGTGATCCATTTCAGGCGTTTGTTTGCCGGGTCAAGTATCCTGACGCCGTTGTCGCCGCCGATCCACAACTGGCTGTGGTCGTCTTCCACGATAACAGGAGTATTTCCCCGTGGCAGTCCCTGTGCGGCAGTATAGTGTGTAATAGTGCCTGCTTTGATATCCAGCGCATCCATTTCGCCGCCCTTAAAAGCAATCCATATTTTTCCCTGCCTGGTCTGCATCATGGCCGATACACTGTCTTTGGCCAGTCCGTTTGTTTTGTTCAGGGCTTTTACTGTGCCGGTTTGCTGGTTGAAGATGGTAATGCCGCCGTTGAAACTCGATACCCACATATTGCCCTCGCTGTCGTGAAAGGCGTTTGACGATTTAACGATGGGCGCATTGGCAGGGCCCCTGACCAGTCTGAAGGTTTGCTTTTCGGGGTCTATCACTGCAATGCCTTCACCGGCGGTGGCGCCCATCCATAACTGCCCCTTTTCGTCTTTCGGCATCGAGCATATCTTGTTTCTCGGCATGTTGGTTTCTGTTGAAATGGCGATGATCCCTTTCTTCAGGTCGATAAAGCCCAGTCCGGCATCGCAGGTAAACCAGTACCGGCCGAGATCATCTTCCATCATGGCGCCGATATGCGGGATGGCACGCGCGTAAATGCCCTGCAGGTTCTCGCCGTCGTAACGGTATATGCCCCCGGTTCCTGAAATCCATAACAGACCGTCTTTGTCTTTATAGAGAGCGCTGACAAAATCCATCGGGAACCCCTGCCGGGTAGAAAAGTCGGCAATAAGTGTCGGATTGGCGGTTTGCCAGGCCGGTACCGCTTTTTTGAGTTGCCCCGGCTTAAGGCTGCGGATGCTAAAGTTCAGGGGCTTTGAAACAACCGTGTCGATATTGTACGGCTGCCCGGGCAGGCTATTGAAATTGAAGGCAACGGTTTCGGGATCCTTGCTGAATTTTTTGAACCCGGTGCTGTCGAATGCCTGGGTCGGGAGGGTTTCGAGGTCCAGTCTTTTCTTTATGGGCCTGATCGTGCCTTTCTTGAGTGTATCCCATTTCAACAGTACCGTGTCGGCAAAGCGGAGAGGGCTTGTAACCGGTTGTGTGAAACCAAGATAGGGCGCCGGCAGTGCCACATTCCTGGGCGCATCATTGCACGAAATAATGGCCGTCGCCATGATGCCGACAAGCGGCAGCAATAAATACGAATTTGTGTTTCTCATGCTTTTGTTTTACAGCTAACCCGAATAGTTTGCCAGTGTTTCGTGCACCGGTCTGAAATGGACATTCAGTTCGGCTTTTGCCAGGTCGTTTTTATATTGACCTCCTCCCAAATCTCGGACACAGCTAAGTTGGAGTTTTCGAGCTGTTTTGAGGTCTTTAAAAGACCATCGGAAAGGTAGGTGTTTTCCGGTGCGGTTGATGCAAATTCATCAGCTGAAAAATACCTGGCTTTCTGAAGAATAAAACGACTGCCGAAATCCCGATAGTTGTCAGCCATTTCCTT
>JAKPBL010000658.1 GCA_029778965.1 Bacteroidota bacterium | reverse complement strand
TACGAATATGGAAGTGTTCATCGCCGATGCCGACGGCGGCAACCAGCAACAAGTGACGCATCTCGGAAATGCCAACTGGGCGCCCATTTTTATGCCCGACAGCAAACGCATTCTCTTTGCGTCTAATCATGAATATAAACGTGGATTCCCGTTCAATATGTACACCATTAATGCCGATGGCAGCGGGCTGCACAAGATCAGCCGCGACAAAGGCTTTGATGCTTTTCCGATGTTCAGCTACGACGGTAAGAAATTTGTTTTCAGCTCCAACCGCAACAACGGCGGCACCCGCGACACCAATATTTTTATCGCCGACTGGGTGGAATAACCCTTCGCTGTAGCTATTTTTGCCTCCAGATTCTTCACTTTTGATGTAATACTATGCTCACCGGACTACTTCACCTTCATAACCTGCTGCGCTGGTTGATTCTTATCTTCCTGGTCATTGCCCTGGTTCGCCACCTGAATGGTTTCAAAGACAAGAACGCTTATACGGCCAAAGACCGGAAGACCGACCTGCTGCTGATGATCTTTACCCATACCAACCTGCTGATCGGCCTGGTGTTGTGGTTTGCCGGCCCCATGGGCTTCAAAAATATCAGTACGCTTGGTATGGGCGAGGTGATGCGTACGGCCGCTTACCGCTTCTTTGCGGTAGAGCATTTTTTCGGTATGCTGGTGGCGGTGGTGCTGATCACAGTCGCGCGAAGCGCGGGTAAACCGGCCACGGCCGGCGGCGCGGCGCATAAAAAAGCGTTTTACCTGCTGCTGCTGGCCCTGGTGATCATCCTGGCCACCATTCCCTGGCCTTTCCGCGAAGGCATCGGGCGCCCGCTTTTTCCGGGTATGTAATCCTATTGCCGGCCACGGCGACCCATCTCTATTACCTGGCAGTCTTTGATCTGGCTGCCGTCGATGGCAAACCTGACCAGGGTGCGCATGGTATGCCAGCCATGGTGACCGGCTGCGCCTGGATTGATGTGCAGGCATTGCAGCGCCGGGTCGAACTGTATTTTCAGGATATGGGAATGGCCGCTGATGAAGAGCCCTGCGCCGGTTTCCCGGATCTTCATTTTAATACCCGGTGCATACCGGCCGGGGTAGCCGCCGATATGCTGCATCAGCACGGTCAGTGATTCCAGCCGGAAGGAGGCCGTTTCGGGGTAAACGGTGCGAACATCCTGTCCGTCGATATTGCCGTAGACCCCGCGCAGCGGCAGGCCGGTTTTCTGCTGCAATTCGTCGGCGATGGCGATGGTGCCGAAATCGCCGGCATGCCAGATCTCGTCGCAGCCCGCTAGGGCGCTGAAAATGGACGCGTCGAGCCAGCCGTGGGTATCCGAAAGTAGTCCGATGGTTGTCATGATAGGAGAACCGAACTTAGCGATTTTTGGCGCAGCGCCGTTGTTCCGGTCGGGCAGCGGGGCCTATTGTGGATAGAATTTCCTATATTGGAATACCATAAAAATATTGCCATATGATCAAAATCAGCGACCTCGCACCGGGCGACTATGTTCTGGCCAAATACGAAGGGGAACTTTGGGAAGGCATTGTTAATGAGCTGAATAAGGAAGACAAAGAGGTATGCGTACAAACCGATGTACAGGATTTCTGGTTCAAGCCCGAAGACCTTGAACCCATCCCGCTGAATGAAGCCCAGTTGGAGAAATTGCGCTTTGAGAAAGAGACCAACCCGAACGGCTCGGTGAAATATAAAAAAGGACCATTCCGGATCCAGCTCGACCGCGAGGGGGATTTCAACGATTTTGAAATATGGTACCGGGAAGACCGCCGGCATATCAAGCAGCCCATTTTCGTACACCAGTTGCAGAACCATTATTTCGATATGACCAAGACCGAACTGGGCCGGAATTGACGATTTAACCAGTTCGGAACCATTCTTTTAGGCTATATTTGCCCGTCTTGGGTGAAAAAATCCGTTTTTTTAATATTTAACGGATTTATCCCTATCTTTGCGCTCCCAAAATCTGTATGGCAAAACAAGCACTCATTAAACAGGATGGAATTATTGTAGAAGCACTATCGAATGCGATGTTCAAGGTGAAGCTGCAGAACGACCATGAAATATTGGCCACCATTTCAGGGAAAATGAGAATGCACTATATCCGCATCTTACCGGGCGATAAGGTAGGAGTGGAGATGAGTCCCTACGATTTGACCAGGGGAAGGATAATTTTTAGGTATAAATAATATAGTGTCATGAAAGTTCGTGCATCCATTAAGAAGCGCAGCGCTGATTGCAAGATCGTGCGGAGGAAGGGAAAGCTGTACATCATCAACAAGAAGAACCCCCGTTACAAGCAACGCCAGGGATAATCTTGAACAGTTTGTTTTTTAGTTAAATAGAAAATAGAAACCAATTATGGCTCGTATTGCCGGTGTGGATTTACCAAAAAACAAAAGAGGGGAGATAGGCCTCACCTACATCTTCGGTATCGGCCGTTCGACCGCCCAGTACATTCTGAACAAAGCCAGCATTTCTGTTGACAAAAAGGTTCATGAGTGGAACGACGACGAGCAGGCAGCTATCCGTAACATCATCAACGATGAGTTGAAGGTGGAAGGTCAGCTTCGTTCTGAGGTACAGATGAGCATCAAGCGTTTGCTGGATATCGCCTGTTACCGTGGTTTGCGTCACCGTAAAGGGTTGCCGTTGCGTGGTCAGCGTACCAAGACCAACAGCCGTACCCGGAAAGGTAAGCGCAAAACAGTTGCTGGTAAAAAGAAAGCTCCTAAGAAGTAAGACATAGTTCTGTCGCCGGATCCAGCTTAGGAGGGGGAGGGACAGCACGACCGGGAATCTGTTTTTCCGGAACCAATTTTTAAAGATTACCTACAATTTGCAATGGCAAAACAACAAGCAAGCGCTAAAGCTGGTAAAGCAGCTACCAAAAAGCGGGTCGTTAAAGTGGATGCGTATGGCGATGCCCATGTGAGCGCTACTTTCAACAACATCATCATCAGCCTGACCAACAAGAATGGCCAGGTGATTTCCTGGTCTTCTGCCGGTAAAATGGGATTCAAGGGTTCTAAAAAGAATACGCCCTATGCCGCCCAGATGGCCGCCGCCGACGCCGCCAAAACTGCACTCGATGCCGGTTTGAAGCGGGTGGACGTGTACGTGAAAGGCCCCGGTTCCGGCCGTGAGGGAGCGATCCGTTCGCTGTCTCAGTCGGGTATCGAGGTGGTGATGATCAAAGACATTACCCCGCTGCCGCACAACGGCTGCCGCCCGCCGAAAAAGCGCCGCGTATAAGTATAAAAGACCTACCGGAACCCAAGGCCAGCCAGCTTTGGGTTCCCAATTTGTCACAACCTGGGTGCAGCATTCATTTTTAAGATTTTTACCGATGCTGCGCCGTAACTAAAAAATCAGATTTAAATGGCACGTTACACAGGTCCCAAGACCAAAATTTCAAGGATTTTCGGTGAGCCCATTCTCGGCAACGGCAAGTGGCTGAACAAGAACAGCAACCCGCCCGGCCAGCATGGCGCCGCCCGCAAGCGCAAGAGCCTCGGCGAATATGCCCTGCAATTGCGTGAAAAGCAAAAAGCCAAGTACACGTATGGTGTTCTCGAGCGCCAGTTCCGCAGCACGTTTGAAGAAGCCGCCCGCCGCAAGGGGGTAACCGGTGAAAACCTGATCAAGCTGCTGGAAGCCCGTCTCGACAATACGGTGTTTCGCCTGGGCATTGCTCCCTCACGTCCCGCTGCCCGCCAGCTCGTGAGCCATAAGCACATTATGGTGAACGGTACCGTGGTGAATGTGCCGTCTTTTCAACTGAAACCCGGCGACCACGTGAGCTTCAAGCCGGCTTCTACCGAAAAAAGCGG
>JAKPBL010000655.1 GCA_029778965.1 Bacteroidota bacterium | reverse complement strand
CTCATCAATGCCCTTTCGCTGGCGTTTGTCGACGGACAGTCGCTGCGCACCTACCGCCACGCGCCCAATACCGGCAGCCGCAAATCGTGGGCGGCCGGCGATGCCACCTCACGGGCGGTGCGCCTGGCGCTGATTGCCCAAACAGGCGAGATGGGTTACCCTTCTGTGCTGACCGCCAAAACCTGGGGCTTTTATGATGTGTCGTTCAAAGGCAACGCCTTTAAATTCCAGCGGGGTTATGGCTCGTATGTGATGGAAAACGTGCTGTTCAAAATATCCTTCCCGGCCGAATTTCATTCGCAGACAGCAGTGGAAGCGGCTATGCAATTGCATGAGAAACTGAAAGCGGCCGGCCATAAGGCCGATGATATCAGCAGCATTACCATTCGCACGCACGAAGCGGCCATCCGCATTATCGACAAGAAAGGACCGCTCAACAACCCGGCCGACCGCGACCACTGCATCCAGTATATGGTGGCGGTTCCGTTGCTATACGGAAGATTAACGGCCGCCGATTACGAAGACAAGGTAGCGGCTGATCCCGCGATAGATATTCTCCGCGATAAAATGCAGTGCGTGGAAGATGTACAGTTCACCAAAGACTACCACGACCCCGAAAAACGCTCCATCGCCAATGCCCTCACCGTTACGTTGAAAAACGGAACCACGCTCGAAGAAGTGGTGGTGGAATATCCCATCGGGCACAAACGCAGGCGCGAAGAAGGCATTCCCGAACTGATCAGGAAATACAGGATCAACCTGGCCCGGATATTCCCCGAAAAGCAGCAACGGTTGGTGGCCGATCTGTCGCTCGATTACGAACGGCTTATCCGTACGCCTGTAAGCGAATTCGTTGACCTGCTGGTGATATGATCTTCCGGCGAGCGATGGCTTTTTCAGTAAGCGCTATTTTGTCAATACCGCCTCGCTGTAATAACCTATTTCCGAAATGATATTTCCCTTTTCAT
Organism: Bacteroidota bacterium; assembly: GCA_029778965.1. Lineage (GTDB taxonomy): Bacteria > Bacteroidota > Bacteroidia > Chitinophagales > Chitinophagaceae > Flavihumibacter. Next base: position 2,175 of record JAKPBL010000655.1, on the reverse strand, counting down.
CGAAGCTGTTGCTGAGGTGAATGGGCATTACGATCGCTTTTTTGTCTTTTTTGCGGACCAGGTTGAATTTCCACCACGACAATACTTCGCGGCCCTCGTTCATTTCATATTCCAGGTAATCGGGATAGCCGACCATGTCGATGCTTTTGATCTCAAAATCGGCCAGGAATTTCTGAAGAAAGGTTTTTTCTTCTGCTTTGGACATGGGTTTGTCCCACCCGCCGTTGATGTCGAAGAAAGTCGCATTGTCGCTGTAATAGCTCATCGACTTCTCGATATTCCCTTTCTCCAGCGCATACATCGCTTTGCGGATGGTATTGATATTTTCGTGGTGGTTATAGATTTTCCCATTGGTCCTGTTGGCAGCGCTGGCGAATATCTCATCGATCACGCCGCCGTTGCTGTAATAGACGATGCGTTTGATCTTGCCGTCTTTCGTCACGTAATAAATACGAAAGGCAGCGGCATCGAGCTTGACCCCCGTGGTTTTGTGCATCCCCTTCAGCATTATCCAGTTCTGGATAACTGTTTCACCGTCTTTGTTGTCTTTTTTATAGTCGATGGCATCCGGATAAGAACCGGGAATGGGTTCAATGCTGAAATCGTCGAGGTCCCGGCTGTAATGAAGAATTGTGCCGATATAATCCTCTTTGTTGCTGCCCGGCGCGCTCAGGCTGGTAGTGGTGCCGTTATAGGCTTTGAAATCGTCGGTTAAAATGCCGGCGAGCTTTGCCGAGTCGCCGGCCATCGACGCCTTCTCAAAATCAGCTACTGTTTTCATGGCCGGATGGTCGATATAAATCGTTCCGTTTTCCTTTTTCTGGGCAAAAAGAAATTGGCAGATAAAAACGGCTGCCAGCAGTGCAATTGCTTTTCTCATGGTGTGAGCGGTTTAGGTGTTAGGTATAGTGGTTATGAAAACAGGTAGTAAAGGTCTGCGCGCAACAGGCAGGCGGTGAACAGGTTTTCACCATGCTTGCGGAGGTTTTCGGCTTTGAGGCGGACAAACTGTGCATGAACCGGATAAATTCAGCATTTTACCGCAGCGCCGCTAAAAGAGCGCCCTTTCACCGGGTGAATTTGTGGCTGGCGAACTACCTTTAACAAAATGCGCCCCGCGCCCCTTACAACCCTCGTTATTTCTCTTGCTTTCTCTTTTTGTGCAAGCCTGGCTTGTGCACAGAAAGGCGACGGCTATGAGGCGATATCCAGCGCCCAGGGATTGTCGCAGGGACTGATCAACGACATGCTGCAAGACAAGGAAGGCTTCATCTGGATCGCGACCAAAGGGGGGCTCAACCGGTACGATGGGTATAGCTTCCGGATTTTCACCACCGACCCGCAGGACAGCAGCTCCATCAGCAGTAACTCGGTGAGCAACCTGCTGGAAGACAGCAAGGGCAGGCTTTGGGCGAGTACGTACGACGGCGGGCTGAACGTTTATAATAAAAAGACCGGGCGTTTTTTACGGATCGCGCAGGCCTCGGGACTTTCGAGCAACCGGATAGAATCTGCCATGGCAGAACTGCCCGACGGCCGGCTGTTGGTAAGTCCGCAGGGCGGCCATTTGAATATTATCTCCTTGCCCGATAACGGCATACCGGCCATTTCGTCGTTGACCCTGCCCGACGGCCGGGCTGCCGGTTGGATCTCGAAAGATGACAAAGGATTGATCTGGATAAGCTGCAACGACAACAGCATTTTTGTGTTCGATCCCCTCACTTCCGGTTTCGCGCTGTTGTACGACGGACACCGGTTTAGCGACCTCATACAGAAAACCGGCAAATTCATTTCGGCGAAATTCAGCCATGTGCTGGGTTCGATGGCTATTCCCGCCGTTAGAACCGTGTTCATCGATTCGACCGGGCAACTGCGCGCAAACCTGGTCAGGAGCGGAAACGGCGGCGCATTCATAATGGAAAATCATTTTCCGCTTCCTGTGGGCGCCTCGGGATGCAATTTCTATGATTTCAGCGCCGTAAAAGCCGGCAACAGCATGAATGATGTGTACGGACGAAACCTGAAAACGGATGTGAGCGACCAGAATATCAAATGCCTGCTGCTCGACCGGTCGGGCGTGTTATGGGTGGGCACCATGGGGCATGGCATTTACAAATACCGTATTCGCAGCGACCGTTTTCACCCGGCATTGCCGAACATGAGCGTACAGCGGAT
>JAKPBL010000650.1 GCA_029778965.1 Bacteroidota bacterium | reverse complement strand
TCATCGCCGAAGAAGATGTGGTGATCACCATTTCGCACCTGGGTTATATCAAACGCACCTCGGCCACCGAATACCGGCAGCAACGCCGCGGCGGGCGCGGGGCGCTGGGTGGCAAGACCCGCGACGAAGATTTCATCGAACACATTTTTGTAGCCTCTACCCATCATACCCTGCTTTTCTTTACCGAGAAAGGCCGCTGCTACTGGCTCAAAGTGTACGAGATACCCGAGGGAGAGAAGAACAGCAAAGGCCGGGCGATACAGAACCTCATGCAGTTGCCGTCTGACGATCGGGTGCGGGCCATCATCGATATTCCCAAGCTGGAAGACAAGGAGTTTGTCGGCCGGCATTTTATTATTCTTTGCACCAAGCAGGGCATTATCAAAAAAACCGAGCTGGCCGATTTCAGCCGTCCGCGCCAAACCGGTGTCAACGCCATTACCATTATTGACGGCGACCAACTGCTCGATGCCCGCCTTACCGACGGCACCTGCGAGATTATGATGGCCGTGAAATCGGGCAGGGCGATCCGCTTCCCCGAAGCAAAAGTGCGTGCCACGGGTCGTGGCGACATCGGGGTAACCGGTATCGAGGTCGACGAAAAGAACGACGAAGTAATTGGCATGATATGTGTCAAAGCAGACGAGGCCGACAAAACCGTGCTGGTGGTGAGTGAAAAAGGCTTTGGCAAACGCACGCTGATCGATGAGTACCGGGTAACGAACAGGGGAGGCAAAGGCGTAAAAACCATCAGCGTTACCGAAAAAACAGGTCCGCTGGTTGGCATACTGGATGTTACCGAAAAGCAGGACCTGATGATCACCTGCAAAAGCGGCCTGACGATCCGTACGGCCATATCCGATATCCGCGAAGCAGGTCGCGCTACCCAGGGGGTGAAGCTGATCAACCTGCAGGGAAAAGACGCCATCGCGGCCATTACCCGTATCAATGAGGTGGAAGAAGCGGCCACGGCCGGAGAAGGGGCCGACGCCGGCGAGAGCGGCCCGGAAAACACCGAATTGCCGGGCAATACAACCGATTCGCCCGGAGAAACATCTGAACAATAAGTTCTATAATACCAAACATAAACAATCAGACTGATGAAAAAGCTTCTACTGACTTCATTGCTTGCTTCAGCGATACTGGCTGTTTCTGCGCAGAACCTTGACAAGATCAAGAGCAACCTGACGTCGAAGAAAGTAGCCGAGGCAAAAACGCAGATCGACCAGTATATGTCTAACGAAAAAAACGCCAAAAATGCGGAGGGCTGGTATGTGAAGGCGAAAGTGTACAGCGAACTGGCGCAAGACCCCGCGCTGGCGGCGACTGCACCCGATGCCCGTTCGGTGGCTTTCGACGCGATCAAGCAATATGTAGCGCTCGATGAAAAGCTCATCCAGCTACAGATGGACAACTATAAGCCGATCATGGACGTGTACCAGGGCTATTTCAAAGCCGGTGCCGATCAGTACAACGCCCAGAAATACGGCGAGGCATTTGAGAACTTCAAAAATTGCCTGGCGGTAAGCGAGTACATGGCCGGTAAAAAATGGAGCAATATTGCGCTCGACACCACCGTGGTGCTTTACAGCGGTATCAGCGCCGAGAAGTCGGGCAAACGCGACGACGCGGCGATTTACTATGGCAAGCTGGCCGATGCGAAAGTATCGGGCGAAGGCATGGTAGAAATCTACAAGTGGCTGGTGGATCATTATTATAACCAGAAAAAAGACCCGGCTACCGCTGTTAAATACCTGGAGCTGGGCAAGGCAGTATATCCGCAGGATTCTTTCTGGGCAGCCTATGAACTGGATATGGCGCGCGACGGCGGTAATAAAGCCGACCTGTTCAGCAAATACGAGCAGGTGCTGGCCAGCGATCCTGGTAATACATCGGTTCGTTACAACTATGCCGTTGAACTTTACCAGGATGGTTATAAGGCAGACCTGGCTACCAGGCCCGCCAATTCGGCCGAGCTGATCGCCAAGGCAGAAGAAAACCTGAAAAAAGTGGTGGAAGCCAAACCCGACTACGCCGCCGCTTACCTGGTGCTGGGACAGATCCAGTACAACCAGGGGGTTGACCTGAACAACCTGAACAAGGCGATTCGTCCGCAGGGCGGCAAGAAGCTGACCCCCGAAGAACTGAAGAAAAAAGACGACTACCGCAAGCAGATCGCCACTAAATTCGACGCGGCGCTGCCGTTCTTCGAGAAAGTGGATCAGTTGCTGGGTTCGCAGGGCAAGCTGAAAATGGAAGACAAAGGCTACCTGAAAGACGCCTATGACCTGATCATCACCATCTACGACAACAAGGGCGATAAAGATAAGGTGAAAGTGTACGAAGAGAAGTTCAACAACGTAGACAAGGCGCACTAATCAACCGCTTCGGTGGGCGCTGGTTCCCGCGCTTTACATAAAACAGGTAAGCCGTTCCTTTCTGGAGCGGCTTACCTGTTTTATGTAGGGGTGATACATGAATGTTCGCATTGACGATGCTGCTTCCGCCGAACAGCCACCGGCTTTATATGGGTGGTTATACATGGTTTGTGGTGGGCGATGGTTAGTTTTGCGGTATAAAAACTGCCGATGAACAAGTTGACTCTGTTAGCCGTGCTTTGCCTGGTAATACATGGATGCGGATCGCAGAAGGCGTCGAGTGCGGGTATGCAGCCGGGCGCGGGTATGCATTCCGGAAACACGCCGACGGTGCTTCTGCAGCGTGACCAGTTGAAACCGGCGGCGAACTGGACGCTGGTTTGGGAAGACGATTTCAACGGCAACAGCATTGATACGGCCAAATGGTCGCGTATTCCGAAAGGCGGCAGCGACTGGAACCGGCATATGACGCAGCGGGATGATTGCTACACCGTGGCCGGCGGCATTCTCCATCTCA
>JAKPBL010000635.1 GCA_029778965.1 Bacteroidota bacterium | reverse complement strand
CTGCAGTCTCTGTTCCTCTGTGTTCTCAGCGAGAAACAAAACCTGCCATGATGCGGGCAGTTTACGCGTACAAGCCCCATTTTCATTCCTTTGCGTCTTTGCTCCTTTGCGGCCTCTGCGTGAAACAAAAAGCCTGCACCCGCCGGCGACCCTCACTCCCCCGCACGAACCGCCCGTTCAATCAATTCCACATACTCCGTAATTCCCTCTTCTATTTCCCGAAGATAAATGAATTCATCTGCGCTATGGCTGCGTGCGCTGTCGCCCGGGCCGCACTTGAGCGCGGGGAAAGGCATCAGCGCCTTATCCGAGCAGGTGGGCGATCCGTAATATTCCTTTCCCATGGCAATGCCGGCTTTCACCAGCGGATGATCAGGCGAAATACCGGTCGCGCGCATCCGCATACTGCGCGGTTGCACCTCGCTTTTAACCGATCCCCGCACCACCGACAATATTTCCTCGTGGGTATAAGCATCGGTTACCCGTATATCAACGGTAAAACGGCATTCGGCAGGTACTACATTGTGCGCCTTGTTCTCGGTGCTGATAACGGTAACGCTCATCTTCACCGGGCCCAGGGTGGCCGACAATTTCGGGAACCTGTATTCGCTGAACCACCTGATGTCTTCCATGGCGGCATAAACAGCGTTCACGCCTTCCTCACGAGCGGCATGGCCGGCCTTACCGTGCGCAACGGCATCAAGCACCAATAATCCTTTTTCTGCGACCGCCAGCTTCATCTGTGTCGGCTCACCTACTATCGCACACCAATTGTCAAAAGGCGCCGCTTCATTTACGGCGGTCGCCTTCCGGAAAGCGGCGTCTTTCAGCAGGGCTTCTATTCCGTTGAAACCGGATATCTCCTCTTCGGCGGTGGCGGCCAGCACGATGTTCCAGGGAAGACCGGGCAACGCATAAAAGTGCAGGAAGGCGGCGATTAGTGATACCAGCGGGCCGCCCGCATCGTTCGAGCCCAGTCCGTACAACTTTCCGTTCTCCGTAACGGGACTGAACGGATCTCGGCTGTACTGCGGGTTGGGCTTCACCGTATCGTGGTGCGAATTCAGCAGCAGTACAGGCTTTCCCGCATCAAAATACCGGGGCAGCGCCCATACATTGTTTTGTGTACGCCGGCAAGGTATTCCCTGCTTTTCAAGAAACCCGGCTATAATGCCGGCCGTTCCGTCTTCTTCTTTACTGAAAGAAGGGGTCGCGATCAGCTCCTTCAGCAAATCAACTACTTCATGGTATTGTTCAACCGCTTTCATGTAATGATTTTTCAAGCCGTGATCAGCGTACCGGTGGTTTGTTCACCGGTATTCTGCAGGAGATCGTCCGCATGCCCAATCAGCACTTCTTCCACGCCGGCATCGATGGCGGCAAACGCATTATCGAGTTTTGGAAGGATGCCCGCGAACAATTTGCCGGCCGCTTTCAAGCTATTGTAATTTTCTTTGTCGAGGTGGCTGATCACCGAGTCTTCCTGCCCGATATCACGCAGAATACCTTTTTTCTCGAAACAGTAAACCAGCCGCACGTTGTACAGCGCGCCCAGGCAAACCGATACCGCCGAAGCCATGGTATCGGCATTGGTGTTCAGCATATGACCCTTGCCATCGTGGGTAAGGGGCGCCAGCACGGGCACGAAGCCGGCTTCCAGGAGTGCCGCCCATTGAGCGGCTTTCAGGGCTGTTTGCTGTACGTCGCCCACCCATCCGTAGTCGATGGACTTAACCGGTCTTTTTACGGCCGGTACCAGGTTTCCATCAGCGCCGGTTATACCGAGGGCATTGCAATTGTACCCTTGCAGCGCAGCCACGATCTTCTTATTGATAAGACCGCCATATACCATGGTCACCAGGTCGATCGTGCCATCGTCTGTTATCCGCCGGCCGTCTATATACTTCGATTCTATGCCCAGTTGATCGCCGATACGGGTGGCTATTTTTCCGCCGCCATGCACCAATATGACCGGTGTATCGATTTGCGCTACACGTTGCAAAAATGCATCGAGCGACTGTGCATCATCGATTACATTGCCACCGATCTTGATTACGAATAGTTTTTTCATTGCCTGTTCTTTATTGCGGACTGCCGCCCATAGCCACCGGTTGTTCGGCGCTGTTGCTTCAGCCCTTCAGAATCTCCGCCAATACCGCCTGTGCCGCCCATACGCGGTTACCCGCTTGGGTGGTAACAAGGCTATGCGGTCCGTCGAGCACTTCATCGCTCAGCTCCACATTCCGCCGCACCGGCAGGCAATGCATCACCTTCGCCTGGTTGGTGAGCGCCAGCTTTTTATTGGTGAGCATCCACTCGGGATCGTTCACATATATCTTACCGTAATCGTTGAACGTGCTCCAGTTTTTCACATATACGAAGTCGGCGTTTTTCAATGCCTCATCCTGGTTATGGGTAATGGTAGCGCCCTGCGTAAATGAGGGATCCAGCTCGTAGTCTTCGGGATGGGTGATCACGAAATCCGCTCCGCCCCAGGCATTCACCCACTGCGCAAAGCTGTTCGCCACGCATTGCGGCAGCGGCTTCACGTGCGGCGCCCAGGTAAGCACGATTCGGGGTTTTTGATGTGCGGTTGCCGACTGCCGGCTTCCCAACGCCTCGGTAATCGTTATTATATCCGTCAGGCTCTGCAGCGGATGCAGCGTAGCGCTTTCCAGGCTCACGATCGGAATACCTGCGTATTTGATAAACTGGTTGATATAAAGCTCGCTGTAATCATCGTCGCGGTTCTTCAGCGAAGGGAAAGTGCGAATGCAGAGTATATCGAAATATTTACCCATTACCGGCGCCGCCTCTTTCACGTGCTCTACGGTATTGCCGCTCATGATCGCTTCCTCCTCAAATTCCAGCGCCCATCCTTCGCTGCCGACATTGAACACGACAGCGTCCATACCCAATTGCTGGGCGGCCACCTGCGTACTTAAACGCGTGCGCATGCTCGGGTTCAGGAACAGCATGCCGATGCGCTTGCGCAGGCCAAGGGTATTGTCTTTGTACGGATCTTTTTTATATGCAAGCGCCGATTCAACCAGGGCATTGATGTTACGCACATCTTTAACCGAAACAAATTTGTTCATGTCACGAAGATTGTAAGACAGGTGAGGAAAGCGTTGTTATGGCTGCTTCGAGGGCTTCCAGGAAATGATCGGCGTCTGCTTTCGACAAAGCCAGCGAGGGCAGCAGGCGCACTACATTCGGTTTGGCTTCACCGGTGAATATCCTGTGTTCCCATAACAGGTGTTTACGCAGGTCTTTCAGGGTATCGGGCACATCGAAGCCAATCATCAATCCTGCGCCCCGTACATTTTGTATCAGCGGCATTTTTTCCAGGGCGTCCGTCAGGTATTGCCCCATCGCGGCCGCATTCGCCACCAGGTCGTCGGTTTCCATTACTTCCAGCACGCCGAGGGCGGCCGCGCAGGCCAGTTGATTGCCGCCGAAGGTGGTGCCCAGCATACCGTACCGGGGCTGCAGGTGCGGCGCAATGGAGATGGCGCCAACGGGAAATCCGTTGCCCATGCCCTTGGCCATGCTGTAGATATCGGCGTTTACGCCCGCATGATCGTGGGCATAGAATTTCCCGCTGCGCCCGTAGCCACACTGCACGCTGTCGGCGATATAAACGGCGCCGAACTGGTCGCAACACTGGCGGATCGCCTGCAGGAAAAGAGCAGAAGCAACATGAATGCCACCCACGCCCTGGATGCCTTCTACAATGACGGCCGCGATCTCGCTGCCCTGGGTCTGGAAAACGGCTTTCAGCGAATCGACATCGTTGAATGGCAGGAAAATGACATTCGCCGTTTGGTTAACGGGCGCCACAATGGCGGGGTTATCGGTAACGGCTACCGCCAGCGAGGTTCTGCCATGAAAAGATTTCCTAAACGCAATGATCTTTTTACGACCGGTATGGAAGGAGGCCAGCTTCAGGGCATTCTCATTGGCTTCGGCGCCTGAATTGCAGAGAAATAACTGGTAGTCGTTCTTTCCGG
>JAKPBL010000054.1 GCA_029778965.1 Bacteroidota bacterium | reverse complement strand
ACCGCCGCCGATATCGACGACCTGGTGAGCGCCGTTCCCGATCCAGCCAACGGTCTGTGCTTTTGTACCGGTTCTTATGGCGCCAGGAAAGACAACCGGCTGACAGACATGCTGCGGGCGCATGCCGGCAGGATACATTTCTTACACCTGCGCAATACGAAAATGGAGGCGAACGGGAATTTCTATGAAGCCGACCACCTGGCCGGCGATGCCGATATGTACGCCATAGTAGCGGCTGTATGGGAGATCATGCAGCGCCGGCAGGTATCGATTCCCATGCGGCCCGATCACGGTCACCAGATGCTGGACGATCTCGGCAAGGAAACCTTTCCCGGCTATTCGGCCATCGGCCGGCTGAAGGGGCTTGCAGAGCTTCGGGGTGTCGAATACGCTGTAAGCCGCTTCAGCCAGGCATAACCGTTAGTCTTTCCAGCGCCATTCACCGGCAATGGTGAGCGGCTCTTTCAGGTTGCTTTTTATCATCAGCTCGCGCGTTTCTTCGTCGTTCAGCCGCCGTGCGGGGATAACAGGCACGTCTGCCAGCGCGTAGGTGAGCATGGCGTTGAAACGAACGGTATTTCTCATACCCATGTCGTCGACCAGTTTGAAATCATCACAGTCGGCGTGGTAGCAGGGGCCGCCGTTATTGGGCAGCCTGCCGCCTGCAGCGCCCCCGGTGGGAATGCCATACAACATAAAAGGCTGGTGATCGCTGTGCAGGCCGGCGCCGCTCCTGAAAATATTGGTAAAGCTGGTGTCGATGCCTTTGGCGATGGCGCCGATCGACTGGAACAGTTCTTTACTTTCATCGGTAGTGGCCGAATAACCTTTCGGGTCGTTGGTCATGTCGTAGTTGAGCATATACACTACCTGGTCGAGGCTTTTATCGGCCAGCCCCTGTTGCAGGTAAGCCTTCGAGCCCAGCAATCCTTCTTCCTCGCCCATGAACATCACAAATTCAACACTGCGTTCGGGCTGCAGGTTTAGCGCTTTGAACGTACGGGCCATATCCAGTACCGAGAAAGAACCGATGCCGTTGTCGAGCGCGCCGGTGGCCAGGTCCCAGCTATCAAGGTGACCGCCTACCACTACTTTTTCATTGGGTTTTGTTTTCCCCGGTATACGGGCGATAACGTTGCGCGCCTTGATAAGGCCCGAGAAATTGGTCATATTGATGTCTACGAACTGCTTGCCCGACTTCAACGTTTCTTTGATCCTGAAACCGTCTTCCTTCCCGATGCAAACTGCGGGTATTGGTATCAGTTTGCCTGTAACCGAAGCTGTTCCGGTAAGCAGGATACCGCCGTCGGCCGTATTATAGATCACTATTCCTTTGGCCCCGTATTTCGTGGCCAGCGCCGTTTTTTCGGAACGGTGCAGGTTTTGCAGCTTTTCGCCGCCGCCAGGCAGTATGCCGAGATAAACAAAGGCGATTTTACCCTTCACCTTGCCGGGAGCCGCCAGGTAGTCGGCTTCGAGCCCGTTGCCCATATCTACCAGCTCGCCTTTTACCGAAGCCTTTACCGGCGAATGGGCCAGTGTTACCGCCTTCACAGGTTGCAGGCTTTTCAGGCTGCTGCCCACCGATACCGAAATGGTTTTGCGGCTCCAGCTTTCCACTTCGAAAGGCTGGTACTTAACATCGGTAAAGCCATAAGATTTCAACAGGTTGAAAGCAAAATCTTCAGCTTTTTTACCGTTTTCCGAGCCGGTAAGCCGGTGGCCGATGGTGGTGGAGGCTTCTTTCAGGCTGTTGTACGCATTGGAGTGCGCAAGTACCTCGTTGTTGATCTGTTGGAAAATGGGCGTCCATTCAGGCTTGGGCTGGGCTTGCGCACCTATAGCCAGCAACCCTGCACCTGCCATTGCTGTGAAAAGTTTTGTCATGCGTGTTTGGTTTGTCAATGCCGAAAATAACACCAATTGACGGGATTTGTCAACTTTCGATGCCTGTGCCAGTGATTTCTGAGCTGGTAAACCAGGCCGGTATGTTGGAAATATCGGCCCGCCTGTCTTACCTTGAAAGCCAATTTCAATTTTGATCATGATGCATAGAAGGAATTTTTTGAAGCAGACCTCGCTTGCCGGCGCCGGTGTACTGGCGGCCGGAACCACCTGGGCCCTTTCACCCGCTGCCGAATTTCCCGTAGTTCGCACGCCGCTGGCGCAGCGCAAATTCAGCAGCAAGGCGGTGGAAGCACTGATCGCTGAAATAAAAATGAACATCGGCAACAAGGAGATCGCCTGGCTGTTCGAGAACTGTTTCCCGAATACCCTCGACACCACGGTCGATTTTGAAATGATCGACGGCAAGCCCGATACTTATGTGATCACGGGCGATATCGACGCCATGTGGCTGCGCGACAGCTCTGCCCAGGTATGGCCCTATATCCCGCTTTGCCACAGCGATAACGAGCTCAAGCAACTGATCAAAGGCGTTATCAACCGGCAGGTGAAATGTATATTGAAAGATCCCTATGCCAACGCGTTCTACAAAGACGAATCAAAAGTGTCTGAATGGAAAGAGACCGATATCACCGACATGAAACCGGGTATCCATGAACGGAAATGGGAGATCGATTCATTGTGTTACCCCATCCGCCTGGCGCATGGCTACTGGAAAGAAACAGGCGATACGTCGGTATTCGATGCACAGTGGCAGGAGGCGATGAAGCTGGTGGTAAAAACGTTTAAGGAACAACAGCGTTTTGACGGCAACGGGCCCTACAACTTCCAGCGCAGAACCGCCTGGGCCACCGATGGCGTGCCGATGGGTGGCTATGGCTATCCCGCCAGGCCCAATGGCCTGATCTGCTCCATGTTCCGGCCCAGCGATGATGCCACTATCTATGCTTACCTGGTACCCAGTAATTTCTTTGCCGTACGGTCATTGCGCCAGATGGCCGAGATCATGAAAGCCACCGGCAAGCCGGCTGCCGATGCCGGCGCTGCCGTTGCCCTGGCCGACCAGGTGGAAAAGGCGCTCAGGGCGCATGCGGTCGCTTCGCACCCTGCACTCGGAAAGATATATGCCTATGAAGCCAATGGTTTCGGCGGCTATATCCTGATGGACGACGCTAATATCCCCTCGCTGCTTTCGTTGCCTTACCTGGGCGGCACTGCAGTGTCTGACCCTGTTTACCAGGCTACCCGCCGGTTTGTGCTGTCGGCCGACAATCCTTTTTATTTCAAGGGCAGCAGGCTGGCAGGCATAGGAGGACCGCACATCGGGCTCGACATGGTTTGGCCGATGAGCATTGTTATGCGGGGCATGACCAGCAGTGATCCCAAAGAGATCAAGGAATGCATCAGTATGCTGCAGCACTGCCACGCCGGTACCGGCTTCATGCACGAGTCGGCGCATAAAGACGATCCCGGTCGTTTTACGCGTAAGTGGTTTGCCTGGGCCAATACCATCTTCGGCGAATTCATCTGGAAGACTTACCGCGAAAAACCGCAACTGCTGCAATAATGTTTGGCTTATCTTGGCAGTTCGAAAAAACTGACCAATGAGAAAAAGCCTGGTTGCTGTTTTGCTGTTAACGGGTTTGTACCACACCACCTGCGCCCAGGAGGTAAACAGTATAGCTGACCCGGTGGAATGGGTGAACCCACTGATGGGCACCGATTCCAAGCCGTCGCTGTCTAACGGTAATACCTATCCTGCCATCGCACTGCCCTGGGGCATGAATTTCTGGACGCCGCAAACGGGGAAAATGGGTGATGGATGGATTTACCAGTACTCGGCCGATAAGATCAGGGGGTTCAAACAAACACACCAGCCTTCACCCTGGATGAACGACTATGGACAGTTCTCCATCATGCCGGTAACCGGTAAGCTGGCTTTTGAGCAGGACGCCCGCGCAAGCTGGTTTTCGCACAAGGCGGAGGTCGCGAAGCCTTATTATTACAGTGTGTACCTGGCAGACCATGACGTTACCACCGAAATAACACCCACCGAAAGGGCCGCGCAGTTCAGGTTCACTTTTCCCGGCAACGATTCTTCGTTTGTGGTGATAGACGCATACGACAAGGGCTCTTATATAAAGGTCATTCCCGGCGAACAGACCGTGATGGGATATACCACCCGGAACAGCGGGGGCGTAGCGGAGGGATTCAGGAACTTTTTCGTGATCCGGTTTGATAAGCCGTTCAGCAGTGCGCAGGCCTGGCGTGGCACACAACTGTCGAAAGATACGCTTGAGCTGACGGCAGACCATGCAGGTGCCGTTATCGGCTTTAAGTTGGGCAGGGGAGAGCAACTCAACGCAAAGGTGGCTTCTTCTTTTATCAGTTTTGAACAGGCGTCGCTGAACCTGACCCGCGAACTGGGCAGCGATGATTTTGAGCAGACACGAAAGAAAGCCAAAGCCGCCTGGAACAAACAGCTTTCGCGTTTGTCGGCGGAAGGCGGCAGCGTGGAACAGATGCGTGTTTTTTATTCCTGCCTTTACCGTACCGTCCAGTTTCCGCAGAAGCACTACGAAATCGATGCCGCGGGAAAAACCGTTCATTACAGCCCTTATACAGGAAAAGTTCATCCTGGTTATTTCTTTGCCGGTACCGGGTTCTGGGATACTTTCCGTTCCCTCTATCCGTTCCTGAACCTGGTGTACCCGTCGATCAACGTTGAAATGCAGGAAGGCCTGCTGAACGCATACCGGGAAGGCGGGTTCCTGCCCGAATGGAGCAGCCCGGGGTTTCGACCTACCATGGTAGGTAATAATTCAGCATCGGTGGTAGCCGATGCCTATATCAAGGGATTACGCGGGTATGATATCAAGAAGCTGTATGAGGCGCTGCTGAAAGGCGCCGCCAACGAGGGACCCATAGACGCCGTAGGTCGTCGCGGCGTTGACTATTACAACAAGCTAGGCTATGTTCCCTATGATGTCAAAATCAACGAAAATGCCGCGCGCACGCTGGAATACGCTTACGATGATTTTACCATCTACCAGTTGGGCAAGCAATTGAAGCGCCCTAAAAAAGAATTGGACGTATTTGCCAAACGCGCCACGAACTATAAAAACCTGTTCGATCCGCAATACAAACTGATGCGCGGCCGCAACAAAGACGGCAGTTTTCAATCGCCCTTCAACCCATTCAAGTGGGGTGATGCGTTTACCGAGGGTAATAGCTGGCATTATTCGTGGAGCGTGTTTCATGATATTGCGGGACTGGCAAAACTGATGGGCGGCCGCGAGGCTTTTGCGCAAAAAATGGATTCCGTATTTACCCTGCCGCCGGTATTCGATGATTCTTATTATGGGTATGTTATCCATGAGATCCGCGAGATGCAGGTCATGAACATGGGACAATACGCGCACGGCAACCAGCCCATCCAGCACATGATTTACCTTTACAGCTATGTGGGCCAGCCGTGGAAAACGCAGTACTGGCTGCGCGAAGTGATGTCGAAACTGTATAAGGCTACACCCGACGGGTATTGCGGTGACGAAGACAATGGCCAGACTTCGGCCTGGTACCTGTTCAGCGCCATGGGTTTCTACCCCGTATGCCCGGCCACCGACCAGTATGTGATTGGTGCGCCCTTGTTCAAAAAGATCACGCTCAACCAGGAGAATGGCAAACAGCTTGTTATTCGTGCAGGCGGCAACAGCGCCGACAATAAATATGTGCAGTCGCTTTTGCTGAACGGAAGAATCTGGACGAACAACTGGGTGTCGCACAACAGCCTGCTGCAGGGCGGTGTGCTCGATTTTGAAATGGGTCCCGATCCTTCGCGTACACGCGGTACGGGCCCGGATGCAGACCCTTATTCATTTTCCGTGCACGAGAAAAGGTAACGGGAACGACCAGCCGCTTAGTCGAACATGGTGCCGAAAATACGGTCCCATAAGGTAGTACTTACGCCGTACCCTTTTCCTTCATCCTTATAATGATGCAGGTGGTGGTTGCGCCATAAAGGCTTCATCCATTTGAACGGCGGCTTCCAGGCATGAATGGCGTAATGCATCGATGCATACAACAGGTAGCCGATCATGAACCCTGCGAAAAAGGGGAAAGCCATTGGCCGGATGTCGAATGCCCAGGCGACAAGATACATGACACCCAATATTACGGAAGAGATAAGCAAACTGGGTACGGGCGGCATGAACAGTCGCTCGCGATCGCGGGGATATTCATGGTGGTTACCGTGTAAAATGTATATAAAACGGCGAACGCCCGGCTCATCCGAATCAAAATGGAAAGCAAACCGGTGCATCAGGTATTCAAAAAATGACCAGAAGACCAGCCCACCTACAAATAGGAGAGCCGCTTCCCAGCCAGCCAATCCCAGGTTAGCTACTGAATGGTAGATAAGATAGCTCAAATAGGGGATATAAATACCCCATATAATCAAGGGATGGGTTTTGGTAAAAAACTCCAGCACCGGATTTTCAAACAGTTTCGCCTGCCCCTTATTGTGTATTTTCTCAAACTTCATGAAATATATGTGCTTGGTACGCGAAATTAATTCAAAAATGGCTCCAATCCGGTTTGTGATAAACCCGTTATTGCCATGAGTGGGTCAAAATGGTATTACAACGAATAGTTTCTTTTGTTGTTTAAACAGGTTGTTTTTTGCGGCGACTTTTTTACTTTGATACTACC
>JAKPBL010000622.1 GCA_029778965.1 Bacteroidota bacterium | reverse complement strand
GTATTGCCGTCCATATATACCAGCTCATCCAGTTCATGGAAATGCGGGTCGCCATCGTTGGTCACGAATGCTTTTTCATGCAGGGCTTTTTCAGCCGGCGATAACTGGTTCCATTTCCCGATGGTATATGTTTTCTGTTCGGCTGCATTATATAAGAGCGCTTCTTGGATACGGCTTATTTCTTTCTGGCGTTTTTCTTCTTCAGCGCCTGTTGCCTGTGCCGATTTTTTTTCTTCGAGCAGCTTTTCCAGCCGCGCCGCGGTTATGGGCAATTGCGCGATATAACGCGGATGCAGCTTTACCTGGTATTGCTCCATGAACTCAAGCGGGTTGTCGGTAAAGTTGGCGAGCCAGGAAGCCTGTTCTCCTTCCAGCCCCGTACCCACCGATATTTCATTCTGGTACACCTTCCAGGAAACGCCGTGCCGCTCCAGTCTTTCGGGAAAGCTGGGCCAATGGATCATGCGGTTGTAGTCGGCGTCTTCATTCCATACATGGGCCATGGCGTCGGCCGAAGGCCGGATCGTGCCCGTCCAGAAATAAAGCCGGTTGGGTGTAGTGCCGGTCAGCGACGAGCAGAAATTGTGATCGCATACCGTGAAGGCATCGGCCAGCGCATAATAAAAAGGCAGGTCTTCGCGGTTGTGATAGCCCAGGGTTAAAGGCATGCCGTTGTATTCTTCTTTCCACGAAGGTTTTGCTTCCAGCCACCGGTTGTAATGACCGTTATTGCGAGCGTCGACCTGGTTGCTCCATGAATGCGGCAGCGAGCTCATCCAGGTGGCTTTGGTGTCGTGGATATTCAGCCGGAACGGCGCATATACGTCCCCGTTTTTGTCTGCCTGCAGGAATACCCGGTTGCCGCCGGGCTGCCGGATGGCCCTGGGATCATTATAGCCGCGCACGCCCTGCAGGGTGCCAAAAGTGTGATCGAAACTCCGGTTCTCCTGCATCAGGAAAACGATGTGTTCGGCGTCGAGATAAGTGGAGCCGGGCGCGGGGTCGATGGCCATCGCCTTTTGTATGGAGGCAGGAAGTATTTGCAGCAGACCGGTGCCGCCGGAAATAAAACTGGCTTTTTTCAGAAATGAACGTCGGGTATCCATACTATAAATGTAGGCAGGCAGGAAATTACTGCCGCAACTTTTCCTTAATTTAAGCAACAGGTAATATTGGCTGGCCTGCTTTTTGAAATGTACCTGGTAATTTCCCGTTATGGGCATGCTATAATTCTCCGATATGAAAAAGATGCTTATTCTGCTGTTGCTTCCTGTGGTATATGCTTTCTCGCAATCGACCCAGATCGTGCAATTCAAGCTGCGCGGCAATAAAAAAGGCAAGCTGTATATCGGCTGGTACCAGCACGACGAGGATTTCATGAAGCCCGATAAAGCGGTGTTCCGGAAAATTGTTGCTGCCGAGGGGAAACAGGCGATAGACGTTCCTTTTGACGGTATTCCCGATGGCACGTATGCCATCAGCGTTTTTCTCGATGAGAACGACAACGGCGTTCTCGACACCAACGGTTTTGGTATACCCAAAGAAGACTATGGCTTTTCCAATAATGTAAGGCCGCTTACCCGTGCCG
Organism: Bacteroidota bacterium; assembly: GCA_029778965.1. Taxonomy (GTDB): domain Bacteria; phylum Bacteroidota; class Bacteroidia; order Chitinophagales; family Chitinophagaceae; genus Flavihumibacter. The sequence continues at coordinate 3,023 of JAKPBL010000622.1, read as the reverse complement.
CCAATTTCAACGAAGCGAAGTTTGACCTTAAAGGAAAGGGCGCACCGATAGTGATTGAGGTGAAATGATTCCCTTTTTACTGGTATTGCAAAATGGTATCGAACATTTTACGGAAAGAAGCCGACTGGCTGCCGACCCCCTTTTCGTTGATCGCCTGCTTTGCAGGGTCGTTGCTGTAAAATTCAGTGATGAATGGAGCAACGGGCGACCAGATGGTTTCCATCATACCCAGGAACCGGCTGCCCATTTCAGCGGTGGAGCCCAGCCTGAATCCTGCCATGTCTTTGACCTGCTGTTCGATCACGCCCGGGCGGTTCCATCCGCAGGTGATCACCGAGAGCCCCTTGGCGGCAAACAGAACAGCCGATTTATCGGGGCGTTCATAATGCCAGTCGCAGATCACCACGTCTTTTGGTATCAGGTCGATCGCCGGCCAGGTGTTGTTAAAGCTGGCTTCCCAGCCACCCATTCCCGTACTATAACCGTCGAGCAGCCTGTCGCCCCATATCCATAGTTTTTTGCCTGTACCGGCGAGGTGATCACGGATCTTTTTCACTTCGCCCGCGAACAATTCTGCCTTGTTCCTGCCCTTGCAGCGCGGGCAGCGGCTGTCGCCGATATAAAACACTTCGTCCATCCCCGCATGGAAAGCAGGCGCTTCGAAGGCAGTGCAGATTTCGTCAACCAGGTCAAATACGATCTTATGAAGGTCGGGGTGCAGCGGGCAATAACTTTTGCAATAAAGGCTGTCCGCATTCGGCCAGGCGTATTTCTCCGGCATTTTCACCCAGGGGGTTTCGTCGAATTGCGGGTACACGGCCAGCAGCCGGTCTGTGTAAGAAGCCCAGCTTTGGTGCCCGAGTAAATTGATCTGTGGTATAATGGTAATGCCCCCCGCTTTTGCCGCCGCTTTTATTTTCTGCACATCCGCTTCGCTGAGCGCCTGGTCGCCGCGCAATTCCGGGTGTGTTTTATACTGGTAATTATAGTCCACCCTTAATATAAGGGTGTTGACTTTCCGTGGAACCAGCTCTTTCCGGATAAATACCACAAACGAATCCACGTTACGCGGCACCGGCGCCCCGATGGCAAGCGCCCTGACCGGAAAAATACTGTCGATGGTTTGTTGAGCGGTCACCGGCAGCGCAGCAATACACATAACCACCAGCAATTGTAAGAAGGTTCGCATATTCTAAAGGTACGGCCTCTCTGAAATAATTTGGCGACTTCGTTTTATTTGGTAAATTTCCTTTCTCTAATTACTTATGGCAGATATTCGCTGTTGCCTTATCATGATCAGCCTGGTTGCTTCATTGGCAGCGGCGGCGCAAAACCCATTACCGGTTTCTTTTGATGGTTCGGACGCCGTTCCGGCGACTTACTTTCGGCAAGCGGTCGGCCCTTCTTCCCTATTATATACAGGTGCCGAATACCTTCGCCGCGGTTCAAAAACGATCGGGCATCCTTATTTGCTGTCCGACCAGTTGCAGCCATTCACCATCTGGTATAAATCCAACCGGTATGAGCAGGTGCCTGCCCTGTTCGATATAGAAAAAGACATGCTGGTGATCGAAGATTATAAAAAGAACCTTCTTATCAGCCTGATTAAAGAAGGAGTGGACAGCTTCCGGGCCGGAGACAGGTTTTTTCAATACAGGATGAACGGCGATGAAAGACAGTTCCTGGAGCGGCTGGAGAATGGCCCCGTTCAATTGTATTGCCTGCGACAAAAATACCTGGCCCCACCGGCCAGGGCTGAAGAAAATGCGCTTCCTTTTTTTAAAGAGATGAATACTTATTACCTGGTGGTTGAAAACCGGTTGCTTCCGGTAAGCGATGAGAAGGATATCATGCGGCAACTGCCTTCGCTTAAAGAAAAAATCAGGCGGATCATCAGGGCAGATAATATTCGCATCAGGAAAAACCAGGAAAACGGTCTTCGGCAGATCATTGCTGCGCTCAATCAAACAGCCGGATAATGAAATACGTCGTTCCGATACTCCTGTTTTTTGTTTGCGGGCAATTGGTTGCGCAGGAAAAGAAGCAGATCGACCTCGACCTGGCAGGCAAGCCTTTTCTGCGGTTGGTGGAGGAAGTGGAGAAAACAACCGGGTATCATTTTTATTTCGATCCCCGCAGGATCGACAGCCTGCGGGTGCGGCATGCATACAAACAGGCTTCCCTGCCGTCCATATTGGAAAATGAACTGGCAGGAACGGGCCTTCAGTTTGCGATCGGTCCCGATAATTCGGTATATATTACCTGGCAATTCCAGGTGGTTATTGCAGGAATGGCAGACAGCGGCCGGCAGGCGATATTATTTCCTGCAGAGGAGGATACCACTGCACAACTGCTGGTAGATGAAGAACGGAAGCTGTTTGAAGTAGGCAAACGTGATGCACGAAGCAATACCGGCCGGGCCTCGGTGGTCGGTTATGTGAGAGACATTCGCTCGGGCGATCCTATCGTAGGTGCTATGGTGTATATCGATAGTCCGTATGCCGCTGTCAACACCGACCGTTACGGATATTATCAGATTACAATGCCCAGGGGCAAGCACCAGTTGTTCTACAGCAGCCCGGGTATGACCACTACTTTCAGGCAACTTAACCTGAACAATGATGGCAAACTGGATGTTGAGCTGCGCGAATATGTAGCCAGCTTAAAGTCGGTAACCGTAACCGCCCAGAAAAATTCCAACACCCGCAACTTACAAATGGGTACCAGCAGGCTGTCGATGAAGGTGATCCGCCAGGTGCCGGTGGTATTCGGCGAGGCCGATATCATGAAGGTGGTATTGAGCCTGCCGGGCGTTACATCGGCCGGCGAGGCCGCCAACGGGTTTAATGTGCGGGGCGGTGCAAGCGATCAGAACCTGATCCTTATGAGCGATGCCACCATTTATAACCCCAGCCATCTTTTTGGTTTCTTTTCTGCCTTCAATCCCGATGTAGTGAAAGGGGTGGAACTATATAAAGCTGCCATCCCTGAAAAATATGGCGGCCGGTTGTCGAGCGTATTGG
>JAKPBL010000610.1 GCA_029778965.1 Bacteroidota bacterium | reverse complement strand
AGCCCTGCTCGACGACCGGCTCGATGTCATCGCCACCGATCATGCGCCGCATACCTGGGAAGAAAAGCAGGAAGACTACCTGCATGCACATGCGGGATTGCCCCTGGTACAGCATTCGGTACTGCTGATGCTGCATTATGTACAATCAGGACGGCTGTCGTTTGAGAAGCTGGTGGAAAAGATGTGCCATGCGCCCGCTACCTGCTTCCAGTTGAAAAACCGCGGCTTTGTACGTGAAGGCTACCAGGCCGATCTGGTGCTGGTGAACCTGTCGCAATCCACCACCATTCACAAGCAGAACATCTTGTACAAATGCGGGTGGAGCCCGCTCGAAGGCATGACCCTGCCCGCGGCGATCACCCATTGTTTCGTAAACGGGCACCTGGCACTGGCAAATGGTGTTTTTGATGAATCGATGCAAGGGCAGCGGCTGCTTTTCGACCGGTAACTGTGCAAATGGAATAAAAACGCATCTTATCCGGTTTCAACGCGTAAATTGAATGCGATGAATATCGATAAGATCACTTTGCAGGACCTTTCCATTTTTCATCACGAAGAGGAACAGTCCATTTTTCACCAACTGAACCATACCCGCACCAGCCTGGGCCGCGACTGGCTGCACCGCTTCTTTCGCGAACCGTTCGATAACCTGGCCGCCATCGAACAGCAGCAGCAGTTGCTGCAGCACATCGGAAAGCACCTCGATGAATGGCCGCAGCAGATCAGCAACGGCACGGTAATGGTGATGGCGCGGTTTTTCGATGCGCAACTGGAAACCATTCCGCCCGCGCACAGTTTCCTGGGCGGCCTGCGGTACAAGCTGATGGCTGGTCCCGATTTCTCCATGGTACGGTACAGCATCGGTCATTTTGCAGATTTTGTACGGGGTTTTCTGCAACTGATCGACCGGTTGCAGGCCGACAACCTGCCCAGGCCTTTACAGCAACTGCTCGACCGGGCCCGCAGCCTGCTGCAGGAAACGACCATGCGCAACCTGGGAGCACACCCCGCCGGGGCGCCCTTCCGCCCGCAGGAAGTGGTCGGCTTCGGGCATTTTATCTTTTACCGGTACAAGCAGCAGGTGCATGAGCTGCTGCAATTGTTCGGCAAGCTCGATGCCTGGTACGGCATGGCCAAGGCGGCCATGGTGCACCGGCTTCACTACCCCACCCTTACAGACGATGCCACGCCGAGGCTGGAAGCCGTGCAGTTGTATCACCTCCTGCTTCCCCAACCGGTCGCCTATGATATCGACCTCAGCCATAAAGAGAATTTCCTGTTCCTGACGGGCGCCAATATGGCGGGAAAAAGCACGTTCATACGCTCCATCGGCGCTGCGGTGTACCTCGCGCACCTCGGCATGGGCGTGCCCGCTGCTTCGATGACCTGCAGCCTTTTTGAAGGCATTCTGAGCACTATCAATGTAACCGATAATATTTCGAAAGGAGAAAGCTTCTTCTTCAACGAAGTACAGCGCATCCGCAATACCATCATGAAGATCAACGACGGCAACAAGTGGCTGGTGCTGATCGACGAGCTCTTCAAGGGTACCAATATCAAAGATGCCATGAAGTGTTCGCTGGCGGTGGTACAGGGGCTGGTAAAAATGCGGCAATCCATTTTTGTTTTGTCCACCCACCTCTACGAAATCGGCGAAGAGCTCCGCAACTATGAAAATATTCTCTTCCGGTATTTTGAAACAGATATACGCGACGACCAGCTCGTATTCAATTACCAGTTGCGGAACGGTATCAGCGACGACCGTATCGGCTACCTGATCCTGAAAAGAGAAAAAGTATTGG
>JAKPBL010000598.1 GCA_029778965.1 Bacteroidota bacterium | reverse complement strand
GCCGGAATAGCAGAATTGTTCAGCACCCAGATACCCTGTTCCTGGCGCTGCCGCAGCTCCCGGCGGGTGGAAATGACAGGTTCCAGTGATTTTACAATGGCTGTACCGGCCGCCACAGAACCAGCCGAAAGCACCGGGTCTTTCGACCGGCTGGATATATAGACCGACGCGTGCTCGTCGGCCGCACTCTCTACGTGAATGGAGAGAAAAAGGCTGGCGCCCGCATTGTTACCCATCTCCGACCGGTACCTCAATGAGGTGGTTATATCGGTTGTTCCCCCCGGTAACACATCGTCGTTCCTGGTAAGCACAATGTTCAGGTTATTATAGGCGGCAGCCTCGGCGGCGATTGCCCTGACTATGGCGAGGTTAATGTCTTTCTCATAAATGCCTTCATCGTAGGCGCCGCCATCGGGACCGCCGTGACCTGCATCGACGACAATGGTGGCGCGGGCCGTCTTTTTATCGGACGACGACAAACTGCTGTGCGGACGAACCGTCATCGACAAAAAAACCAGGGCCGCAACCGGAAGCGCCAGCCAGCGGGCGATCTTACCATAACCCGAAGGCTTGCTTGAGCTTAACAACATCATAATTCTTCGTTTTAAAGGTGGTTGAGAAAAAGAAATGGCAAGGCTCGATTTTTTGCGCGCTAGCTGCCTGGTCAGCAATTGTTCGGCATAATACAGTTCAGTGTCTGCTTTGCTGGCAAATGCATCGGCTGCAAATTCATGTACCAGCCGGATTTCTTTTCTCAGAATATGAATAAAAGGATTAAACCAGGTGAGTATGCAGATCATTTCCATCAACGCGATATCCCAGCCGTGCTTTTGTCGGATATGGTATTGTTCGTGCTGCAATACCTGGCGGGAAAACGCCGCATCGGCATCCATATCGCGTGGCCAGAAAAGCGTTGAGAAAAAAACAGCGGGGGCTTCGTGGCTATCGGTCAGGTATAACCGAAAACTATCCCATGCCACGGGGGTGGCGGCCTTTTTCATAGCGCGAAGCCGGGCAACTGACTTCCAAAGCCTGGTCACACCGATCGCACAGCCCGCCAGGTACACAAGCAGGGCGAGAACCTGCCAGTTAACGGCAATGCCGTTCGCCGGCTCAACAAAAACGCTGTGCTCTTCCCAGGCGCCCACCGTTACCGGCAGCAATTCAGTGCCTGCGGCTGCGAACAGGGCAGTTTCTTTAAGTACCCAGTCAAAGCGTACAAAGGCAGCCAGCACGCTGAACAAGGCGGTTGCCACCAGGAAGAAACGATTGAACTGGTGCTGGCGGCGATTGCGCAGCAACAGCCAGTAATAACCCAATAGCATTCCCGAAACAAGGATCACGCGGCACAATACAAATACTACCATATCATTTCTTTTTGGCTGATTTAATGGCTTTGAGCATCGCTTCCATTTCTTCCACAGACAACTTGTCGTCTTCGAGGAACTGCGATACCAGGTTGGCGGCCGACCCGTTGAAATACCCTTTCAGCACCTGCTGCACCGACTTGCGGCCATATACGGTCTTGGTTATTTTCGCGCGGTAACAATTGTTCCTGCCAAACGTGGTGTATGTTACAAACCCCTTATCGACCAGTATTTTCAGCAGGGTGGCAACCGTGTTGGAATGCGGCTTGGGTGGCGGCATCCGCTCTACAATGTCTTTGAGAAAACCCTCGCCTATTTCCCAAAGCACCTGCATGATCTCTTCTTCCGCTTTCGTCAGTTTCTGTTCCATAACTAAATAATTAGTCATACAAATGACTAACTAATTTTTTAGTTGAACAAGAAAAAAACAGCTTTTTTGAAAATTTTCGCTTTTATCTACCCGTCGGGTGGCACCCGACGGGTAAAATCAATAATTAAAATAAATCTCT
>JAKPBL010000573.1 GCA_029778965.1 Bacteroidota bacterium | reverse complement strand
ATGCACATAACCCACGATATGGTCGATATTGCCCTCATACACCACCAGCCGGCTTAGCTTGGTGTTGCCAAATTTGTCCACCACCGTAGCGATAGGGGTATCGATATCAACACCTTCTATCTCTTTACGCGGTATCAGGCACTGGCGAACTTTTACGGTTGATAGCGACAGGGCATTTTCGAAAAGATTGGGACTGGAATCGCCGCCTTCGCTGTCTTTTTCATTGCCGTTTTGCTGGAAGAATGCTTCCAGGTCGGCCCTGACAAATGCATCCCGGCGTTCATTCAGCCGGATATTGAACAGGTATTTCAATATCCATTCGGCAATAGAAACGAATAGCAGCGCAATCGGCAGGAATAGCTGGTAGAAAAAGTTCATGGTGCTGGCCACGGCGCTGCTCAGCAGCCATTCGTTGCGTGCCCGGAACACCGCCCGCGGTATGAATTCGCCGAATACCAGGAAGATCAGTGAGGCCAGGCCTATTTCAACAATCAAATGGATCAGGTTGGCATAGGCTTCGGGAACGCCCTTGCGCTCCACCCACAACCAAACCGGCTCCAGGAAGCTGCCGATCATAAGACCGTAGACCACCAGGAAGATATTGAAGCCAATCAGCACCACCCCGATAAAATTGGACGGCCGGTCGAGAAACTGGCTCACCAGCAAACCGCCCGTTTTACCCTGCTTCTTGCGCAGCTCGACCGAAAGCCGGTTGATGGTGGAAAATGCCGCCTGGATGCCCGCGAAGAAACCCGTGAGCAGTAAAAAGACGATGATCAATCCAAAAGAATTGAGATTCTGCGACATGATACGAATATAGCGGATTTTGGGTACTATGAAGAGGCGGGAAGGCAGGGCGCTCAGGCAGGTGTAGACAGGAAGCTGATGATCAGCGCCGCTGCCTCCGTACGCGCTTTTTCCAGGTTGTCGTTGGTGATCACATGATCGAAATGTTCTTTAAAAGAGATCTCATAGCTCGCTTTGTTCACCCGCGCCGCCAGGCTTTCGGCTGTTTCGGTTCCCCGGCCTTCCAGCCGTCGTTTCAGTTCGTCCACGCTGGGTGGCTGGATAAAAATCGAGATTGTATTGTGGGGGTATTGCTTTTGTACGTGAATGGCGCCTTTGACATCGATATCCAGTATGGGCACTTGTTTATTCGACCAGATCCGCTCCATCTCCGATTTCAGGGTGCCGTAATAATTGCCCTGGTACACCATTTCCCATTCCATGAAATCGTTGTTTCGGATATGTTCGCGGAATTCGGCTTCAGACATGAAATAGTAGTCCACTCCATTCCTTTCTTCCCCCCTCGGCTGGCGGGTAGCCGCGGAGATTGAAAAGGCCAGTTGCGGGTATTGTTCGATCAGATAACGGGTGATCGAGGTTTTACCGGCGCCCGATGGTGCGGTAATAACAATGATTTTCTTATTCGTATATAACATCAGATGCGTTTAATATCCGCGCCCAGGGCCAGCAGCCGCTGGTCGATGTACTGGTAACCACGATCGATCTGTTCGATATTCTGAATAACGCTTTTCCCTTCCGCACTCAGGGCGGCGATCAGCAGTGAAACGCCGGCCCGGATATCGGGGCTCGACATCGTGATGCCGCGCAGCCGCTGTTCCCGGCCGAGCCCGATCACCGCGGCGCGGTGCGGATCACATAAAATGATCTGGGCGCCCATATCGATCAGCTTATCGACGAAGAACAGCCTGCTCTCAAACATTTTCTGGTGAACCAGCACAGAGCCCCGCGCCTGGGTGGCCACTACCAGCACAATGCTCAGTAGATCGGGCGTGAACCCCGGCCAGGGATGGTCTGAAATAGTAAGCACCGACCCGTCGAGAAAGGTCTGGATCTCATATACCCTTTGCTCGGGTATCACGATGTCGTCGCCTTCAAAGGCCATGGCGATGCCAAGCTGCCTGAATTTATCAGGGATGATACCCAGGTGCTCAACGCCTGCGCCCTGTATGCGGATGTTGCTCTGGGTCATAGCCGCAAGGCCGATGAACGAGCCCACTTCGATCATATCGGGCAGCATCCGGTGCCGGGTGCCGCCCAGTGATTCCACACCCTCGATCACCAGCATATTACTGCCAATGCCGCTGATCCGGGCGCCCATCTTGTTCAGCATTTTGCATAATTGCTGCAGGTAGGGTTCGCAGGCCGCATTGTAAATGGTAGTGGTGCCTTTTGCCAGCACGGCCGCCATCACGATATTGGCGGTGCCGGTAACCGATGGCTCGTCGAGCAGCATATAAGCGCCCCGCAATTCGGCGGCGCTGAGGCGGAAGAAACCATCTTCGGGATGGTAGTCGAATTGCGCCCCCAATTTTTCAAAACCGGTGATATGGGTATCGAGGCGTCGTCGGCCGATCTTGTCCCCGCCGGGCCTGGGAACATAAGCCATGTTGAAACGGGCCAGCAGGGGCCCGGCCAGCATGACCGACCCGCGCAGGCGGCCGCTTTTCTGGCGGAACGCGGCAGAGTGGAGATAATCGATATTGACATCGTTCGCCCTGAAAACCGCGGTATGCCGGTCGGTTCTCTGCACCGATACGCCGATATCGGCCAATAGTTCTATCAGCAGGTTTACGTCGACGATGTCGGGAATATTCTCGATCACCACTTCTTCAGGCGTCAGTAATACGGCGCTGAGAATCTGCAACGCTTCGTTTTTGGCGCCCTGGGGAATAATGGTACCCGACAATTTCTTGCCGCCCCTTACTTCGAAACTGTTCACTTGAAGCGTTTCTTGTTGAACTTGTTATTACGGTTGCCGCCGTTGTTATTGCGGTTGTCGTTGTTGCGGTTGTCGTTGTTGCGGTTATTGCTGTTGTTGTTATTGTTCCGTTGCTGAAATTTCTGCGGACGCTTACCGCTGTTATTGCCGCGGAAATCGCGCTGGTTGTCGTTCTGGCGAAAAGCTTTTACATACGGCGTATTGGTAAACTCCAGTTGCCCGCGGGTCATATTGCTTAGTTCGCCCTGTATCGCGTCGTCGTGTACGATCTCCTTG
>JAKPBL010000559.1 GCA_029778965.1 Bacteroidota bacterium | reverse complement strand
AGTTCGTCTAAATGGCTCCGCACTTCGCTTACCACCTGGTTGCACAGGCGCAGGCGGCCGTCGTACATCGTCATCAGTATGCCTTCTATGGCCAGTTCGGGATTCAGCCGGTTCTGCACCAGCTTGATGGTATTGAGCAGCTTGCCGAGGCCTTCCAGGGCAAAGAACTCCGTTTGCACCGGAACGATCACTGAATCGGCGGCGGTAAGCGCATTCACCGTGATCAACCCGAGCGACGGCGAGCAATCGATCACGATAAAATCGTAGTCGTCGTTTACAGGTGCAAGAATGTCTTTCAGCACCATTTCGCGGTTGGGATAATTGATCATCTCGATCTCGGCGCCCACCAGGTCGATGTGGGAGGGCACTACGTCGAGGTGAGGGATCTCCGATTTGAGGATCACATCGCGGATCGGCGTCTGGTTCACCATGCAATCGTACAGGCTCTGGGTGATATTGTGCAGGTCGAAGCCGGTACCGGTGGTGCTGTTGGCCTGCGGATCTGCATCTACCAGCAGGGTGCGGTATTCAAGCACCGCAAAACTCGCTGCCAGGTTGATGGCGGTGGTGGTTTTGCCTACCCCGCCTTTCTGATTCGCTACGCCGATGATTCTTGCCATAATGATTACAGGCTGGTGCTTTCGCCGATGGGCACGAGCACCAGTTTTTTGCCGGCAGCCGCAAAAATTTTCTCAGCCGCCGTATGATCGATCTTGATAAAGCCGAAGGTATCGTAATGAACGCCCACCACGGTCTGCACCTGCACCATGTCGGCGGCGGCGAGCGCGTCGTGTACATCCATCGTAAAGTTGTCGCCAATGGGCAGCACCGCAAAATTTAGTTTTGCCCAACGGGGGATAAGCTGCATATCGAGCGTAAGCGCCGTATCGCCGCTATAATAAAAATTGCCGGCGTCGGAAAAAACGATGAATCCCATCGGGTTACCGCCGTAGCTGCCGTCGGGGAGGCCGCTCGAATGCTGGGCCACCACGCATTTCACCCGGAAATCGCCGAAATCCCAGCTGCCGCCGGTATTCATGGGGTGTACGTTCGCTACGCCCTGCTTGCCCAGCCATTCATAGATTTCCCAGGCGCAAACCACTTTGGCGCCCGTACGCTGCGCAATGGCCACGCAATCGGCGATATGGTCGGCATGGCCGTGGGAAAGCAATATATAGTCGGCTTCGACGGCGCCGGCACTGACCTTACCGGCCGCCAGTTCGTTGGGAGATATAAAAGGATCAAATAATATGTGTTTTCCGTTGATGGTCACCGAAAAACAGGAATGTCCATAGTAATTGAAAACCATAGGCTGATTACCTTTGGGGTAAGGAGGGCAAAAATAATATTTCCAGCCTGAAAAACAGCATGTACACCATCATATCGGGTACCAACCGGCCGGGTAGCAACACCCGTAAAATTGCACAATTGTACCAGCGGCTGCTGGCGGCCAGGGGGGTCGACGCCCGGCTCGTTTCATTGGAAAACCTGGAAGTGGGCACCCGTAACGATGCCATCCGCCACCTTGAAGAAGAGGTGTTTATTCCCAGCAGCAAGTTCATTTTTGTAACGCCCGAATACAACGGCAGCTTTCCGGGCGTGCTTAAATCGCTGTTCGACAACAGCGATATCGATAAAGTGTGGCGGGGCAAGAAAGCCTTGCTGACGGGTGTATCCACCGGCCGCGCGGGCAACCTGCGGGGCATGGACCACCTCACCGGGGTGCTGCATTACCTGAAAGTGGTGGTACATCCGAACAAACTGCCCATCTCAGTCGTAAATACACTGCTGACAGCCGAAAACGACGTCACCGATGCGGCGACCCTGAAAGCAATCGGTCAGCAGTTGGATGAATTCATTGCTTTTTAGCACAACCGTAAAATTATTACATGCGCAGTACGGGCATGATCTGGACCATTGTGGTCATCCTGGTTTTGTTGGACATCTATATTTTCCAGGCGTTGAAAGTGGTTACGCACAACGCCTCGCACCGTACACGCCTCGTGGTGTTTGTCGCCTACTGGCTGGTGTCGGTGCTCACCCTGCTGTTCCTGGTATTCCTGCCCACCCTGCGTTCGTCGGCTGCAGTACCGCCGGTGTTGCGCACGTATATTTTCGCCATGGTGGTGGGAATGTTCTTTTCGAAGCTGGTAGCATCGATCTTTTTGATGGTCGACGATATGCGGCGTGGCATGACCTGGGTGGTGGGCAAGCTGTTCAGCAACCCGACGGTGGAAGTATCGCAAACCGCCGAAGGCATTACCCGCTCCACGTTCATGAGCTGGCTCGGGCTGGCCGTGGGAAGCACTTTGCTGGGCACCCTGGTGATGGGCTTTTCGAACAAGTACAACTACAAAGTGAAGAAAGTGCGGCTGAAGTACCCGAACCTGCCGGCAGCTTTCCGCGGACTTCGTATAGTGCAGATCAGCTATATCCATTCGGGCTCGTTTACCGATCCGGCAGCGGTGGAAAAAGGCGTGAAGAA
>JAKPBL010000534.1 GCA_029778965.1 Bacteroidota bacterium | reverse complement strand
ACCTCGAGCTGGAATACGACCTCAGTAAAGTATTGTTCATTGCCACGGCGAACAACATCAACAATATCCAGCCGGCGCTGCGCGACCGGTTAGAGATCATCGATCTCAGCGGGTATGCCATTGAAGAAAAAGTGGAGATCGCCCGCCGGCACCTCGTGCCGAAACAGAAGGAAGCGCATGGCCTGGGGAAACAGAATTTCCGCATCAGCGACAAAGTGCTGGAAAAGATCATTGAAGAATATACCCGCGAAAGCGGTGTGCGTGAGCTCGACCGGCAACTGGCTTCCATTATGCGCCACCAGGCGAAAGAACTGGCTACGGAAGAAAAGCTAAAGCCGCAGGTAACCGCCGCCGATGTCGAAAAGATACTTGGCAAGCCGCGTTACAGCAACGAAATATACAAAACAGCGAATATGCCCGGCGTTGCCGTGGGGCTGGCATGGACCTATGTGGGAGGCGATATCCTCTTTATCGAAACCAGCCTGAGCGACGGCAAGGGGGAACTGAAGCTCACCGGCAACCTGGGCAACGTAATGAAAGAAAGCGCAACCACGGCCCTTTCGTTCATCCAGGCGAATGCGCGCAAACTAGGCGTTGATCCCGCGATATTCACCCAGAAGAACATCCATGTGCATGTGCCCGAAGGCGCCGTGCCCAAAGACGGACCGAGTGCGGGCATCACTATGCTGACTGCCATGGTATCGGCGTTCACCGGCCGCAAAGTGAAACCTTATCTCGCCATGACGGGCGAGATCACCTTGCGCGGACAGGTATTGCCGGTAGGCGGCATCAAGGAAAAGGTGCTTGCCGCGAAACGCGCCGGTCTGAAAGAGCTCGTGCTCTGCTGGCAGAACGAGAAAGACGTGGCCGAGATCGATACCGACTTCATCCGGGGGCTGACATTTCACTATGTCAAAACCATGCAACAGGTGCTCGACACAGCGCTTATATAAGCCCGTTAGGGCCGGATCACGATCTTGCTGACAGTTTGCTCGCTGCCCGACTGAACCCTGACGATGTAGATACCGCCTGTCCACTGCCCGGTTTGTACTGAAACAACCTGCTGGTTATTGGTTTTCTGGGTCAGCACCAGTCGGCCGTTCGCATCCATTATCTCGAGCGTTGCATTTGCCTGCATAGCGCTGCCAGGCTGTACATACAGTGTTTCACCGGCGTGCAGCAGCGTGGGCCATATGGCAGTACCCGATTGGCTGAACTTCACCAACACTGTTTCGCTGTAGGAATAGTGTCCGTCGATATCAACCAGCTTAAGACGGTAGTACAATTTGGCGGCGCTGTTTTCTTTCAGGTAATGTCTGAACTGGTAGCTGCCCGAAGAAGCGACGGTTGCTTTCACTTCGCCCACTTTTATATAGCTGCGGCTGTCGGTGCTGTATTCCACTTCATACCGGTCAAATTTCACCTGGTTCTCTACCGACCAGTTCAGCAGCGTGGAGGCGGTTGTCGCCTGCGCAGTGAAAGCAGTGATGTTCACCGGCAGTAAAAAGGCCCAGGTGATGTTATAGGTAGCAGATAGTCCTTGCTTGGCTGCATTGTCGATCCAGGCGTAGTCGAACGAGATACCCGTGCTGCCCAGCCCCACAGCGCGCAC
>JAKPBL010000488.1 GCA_029778965.1 Bacteroidota bacterium | reverse complement strand
CACTGACCATTGTGCTGAATATCTGGCTGGTGCCGCACCTGCATTATCTCGGCGCGGCCATTGCCACTTTTGCCTGCTACCTGGGCATGATGATTGCCAGCTACCTGCTGGGGCAGCAACACTATCCCATTCCCTATGCCTGGAAAAAGCTCGCGGCTTACCTCGTGATCGTTAGCCTGCTGGTGATTTTCCACCAGGCGCTGGTTTATTTTTACGGCCCCCTATGGTTCAGCATAGCCACCGCTACGATACTGCTGGCCGGCTTCGGGCTGTTCATCGCCCGGGTGGAAAGCCGCGAGCTGGCCCGGCTGCCTTTCCTGAACCGTTTCGTGAAGCCAAATCCTTAATCCTGAACAGACAAAAAAGGGTTGTACTTCTTTTCCTCGCCAATAGTGGTTGATTCCATGTGTCCGGGATACACCACCGTTTCATCGGGCAACACAAACAATGACTTGCGGATGTTGTTGAGCAATTGCTGGTGGTTGCCGCCCGGCAGGTCGGTACGGCCGATGCTTCTTTTAAACAACACATCGCCGCCGATCAAAAAATGCTGATCGGCCTTGTAAAAGCAGATGTGCCCCGGAGAATGTCCCGGCGCCTCGATCACTGTCAATTCGTCGCCGGGAAAACCGATTATATCGCCTTCTCCTATATAATGAAAAGGACCTTCATATTTTCGAAAAGGCAGGTTCCAGCGCCGGCCGGCTTCTTCGGCCAGGTCGTGCACCACCTGCTCGTTGCGGTGAATATACGGTTCCAGCTTCCATTTATCGTGTACAAAACGGTTGCCGAAAACATGATCCAGGTGGCAATGGGTATTCAGCAGCCATTTCGGCTGCAGGTGATGGCGGCTGATGAAGCCGGCCAGCTCATTCTCTTCCGACTGCGTATAACAGCCGGGATCGATAATAACGGCTTCGCCCCCTTCATTATACAGCAGGTAGGTATTTTCCATCAGCGGATTAAAACAAAATTGGCGAACTGTTAACATAGCTCTATTATTTTAGGGGGATTTCGGGAATAAGGTTGAAACACATAATTTTAGCACACAATCGCTGAATATGCAATTTCAGAAGAATCATCCGTTTCTGCGCGTTCTGAACAAGTGTGGTTTTCTCTTGATCCTGTACCCCTTCCTGCAAGCAAATATTGCATCTGCCCAGGTCAATACGGTTGAATTTGGTAAGAACAGGGTTCAATACCAAAAGTTCAAATGGCAATTCTATCAGACCGACAACTTCAATACCTATTTCTACCAGCACGGTGAGCCGTTGGCCAAATCGGTGGCGCAGATCGCCGAACAGGAGTTGCCCGACATGGAATCGTTCATGGAATACGGGTTGCAGCGCCGCGCCAATGTAGTGTTGTACAACAGCTACAACGAAATGCAGCAGACCAATATCGGGCTGACCACCGACTGGCAAACCAATGGCGGCAACACCAAGCTGGTGAACAATAAAATGGTGGTGTACTACAACAGCAACCACGACAACCTGCGCCTCCAGGTAAGGCAGGGTATCGCACGTATTCTGCTCGATAATATCCTGTTCGGCGACGACCTGGGCGAATTTGCCACCAACCAGGCCCTGCTGGATCTGCCCAAATGGCTGACCGACGGTTTCGTGGCCTATGCCGCTGAGAACTGGAGCACCACACTCGACGATAACCTGAAATCGGCCGTGATGTCGGGCAAATACCGCGACTTCAGGCAATTCGCTTTCGACGAGCCCCTGCTGGCCGGTCATGCTTTCTGGCGTTATATCGAAGAAAGTTACAAGAAAGAAAACACCAAATATTTTCTGTACCTGGCCAGGCTGTACCGCAACCTCAATGGCGCTTCCAACCGCATCTGCAAAAAGAAATTCAAAGATGTGATGGAAGATGTGATGGCCTATTACGAAGACAAATATTCCAAAGACCTGCGCAGCCGCCGCAATAATCCCAAAGGGCAGATGTCGGTGGTGGAAGAGATCAGCAAAAACAAGGATTTCTACAACTTCACGCCCAACCCCACTCCCCGCAGCCAGTCTTATGCAGTGGTGGAATGGAAAAAAGGCCTGCAATGCGTCATCTATTACGAAGACTATT
>JAKPBL010000455.1 GCA_029778965.1 Bacteroidota bacterium | reverse complement strand
GCCATCGTGGTAGGCGGTGGAAATACGCTGAATATGATGGGTATCTGGAAAGCGCAGGGCATCGATACCGTGTTGAAAAAGGCATATGAAAAAGGCATCGTGCTGGCCGGCGGCAGCGCCGGTTCGCTCTGCTGGTTCAAAGAAGGATCGACCGATTCGCGGCCCGGCAAACTGACCATTGTGCAATGCCTCGGCTTTCTGCCGTTCAGCCATTCTCCGCATTACCATGGCGAACCCAGCCGCCGGCCCATGTATTTCGACGCCATCCTGAAAAAGGAAATGCTGCCGGGGTATGCCTGCGATGATATGGCCGGGCTGGTATTCGTGAACGGCAAGCTGGCGCGATCGGTGGCGCAGAACGAGAACAGCCACAATTATTTTGTGCAGGTGGTTGACGGTAAGATCAAAGAGGAGGTGCTGCCTGCGGATATTCTCAAATGATGTTTTGCGGAAGCTTCTTCATGCTGCCCGTGTCGCGGCAGGCAATATGCCAGCTCAGCGCTTCTTCAAGTATATGCGGCGTTTGCCCTTCATAACGCGCACAGGCCCTGTCGAAATAAGAGCGTAGTGCCTCCCGGTAGTCGGGATGCGTGCAAACGCCGATGATCTTGAGCGCTTTTTCGCGCGGCGCCAGTCCCCGGAGATCGGCCAGCCCGTGTTCAGTCACCAGCACATCCACATCGTGCTCATTATGGTCCACATGGCTCACCATCGGTACTACCCTGGAGATCATGTCCTGCTTCGACGACGACTGGGTCACGAAGATCGACAGGTAGCTGTTGCGGGCAAAATCGCCCGAGCCGCCGATCCCGTTCATGATATGGGTGCCGCCGATATGCGTTGAATTCACATTGCCGTATATGTCGAATTCGATGGCAGTATTGATCGCGATGACGCCCATCCGGCGGATGAGCCCCGGCGAATTGCTGATGTTCTGCGGACGCAACACGATCTTGTCGCGATAGGCGTCGAGGTTGCTGAAAATCCGGTGGTAGCAGGCTTCCGATACGGTGATCGATGAAGCCGAGGCGAAACGCAGCTTGCCGGCGTCGATCAGGTCGAAGGTGCTGTCTTGCAGCACTTCCGAATACATGGTGAGATCGTAGAAATTACTCTTTTCCATGCCGGCCAGCACGGCGTTGGCCACTTTGCCGATACCCGCCTGCAACGGCAGCAGCCGGTCGGTGAGTCTGCCGGCCGCTACTTCGCTTTCGAAGAAACGGATAAGGTGCGAGGCGATCGCGGTGGTTTTGGGATCAGGCGCGGCAATATCGGCGGGACTGTCGGGGATATCACTGAATACAATAGCCGCCACTTTGGCCGGGTCGAGCGGAATCGACTTTCTGCCCACGCGCACGTCGGGTGTTTTGATGGGGATATAGTTTCGCTGCGGGTAGTTATCCTGCAGGAAAATATCGTGAATGCCATAGATATCTTCGGGTACTGATGTATTGATTTCGAGGATCACTTTTTTTGCGCGGGCCGCAAAGCTGACCGAGTTGCCGACCGAAGTGGTGGGTACAATGCTGCCGTCGTCCAGGATAGTGGCCACTTCAATAACGGCGATGTCGAGCGGTGGAAAAAAGCCATGTACCAGCTCGGCGGTTTTACTCAGGTGCTGGTCGATGAACAGCACTTCTCCGTGGTTGATCTTCGCCCGCAGCACGGGGTCTACCTGGAAGGGCATTCTCTTGTGCAGCAAACCGGCCTCGGCCATTTTGCCGTCGGTGCCATGCCCCAGTGAGGCGCCGGTGATCAGCGTGATCTGGAGCTTTTCGGTATGGGCCCTGTCGGCGAGGGCGGGCAGTACTTTTTTACTGTCACCCGCCTTGGTAAAGCCGCTGGCGCCCACCAGCATGCCGTCTTCAAAAAGGGCGGCCGCTTTTTCTGCCGTGGTGACCAGTGAACGCAAGCCTTCGTACCTGATGCGGGAAATATCCATGACCTGTTTTTTTCGGCCACAAAATTAACGAGAGAACGGTTTGGTTGTTGATTTTCTGTATCGGGTGTCTGCCCGGTGCATCATTGCTCCCCGCTAACCCACATTGTAGTAATTTGCCGTATGGATCTGTTGCAGCAACTGGCGGCTTTTCTTCCGCCGCAGAGAATGAAAACAAGACTGGTCGATCGTGTATCGTATGCTTCTGATGCGGGCTTCTACCAGTTGATTCCGCGCGTTATCGTGCAGCCGGTGAATGAAGAAGAGATAAGCCGTTTTTTTGCCATTGCTGCGGCTACGAATACGCCCGTTGTTTTTCGGGCCGGTGGCACCAGCCTGTCGGGACAAGCCATTACCGATGGAATACTTGTTGACCTCAGCCAGTTCTGGCAGCGTTGCGTGATCGCCGACGACGGCGATAGCGTACGGGTGCAGCCCGGCATCACGGGGAGCATGGTCAATGCAAGGTTGTATCCGCTGCAGAAAAAGATTGGCCCCGATCCTTCCAGCATCGGGTCGGCCATGATGGGCGGCATCTTGTCGAACAATGCCAGCGGCATGTGCTGTGGTGTGCGTTACAATTCTTATCATACTACCCGGCATATCCGTTTTATGCTGGTGAACGGAAGGCAATACAGCACCGAATCTGCGGAAGACTATCTCCGGTTTGGAGAAGAGAATCCGGATTTGTCGGCCACACTTCGCTCGATCCGCGGTGAAGTAGCCGCTGATGCTGTTTTGCACCACCGCATCCGCCACAAATACCAGACAAAAAACACGGTGGGCTATTCGCTGAACGCGTTGATCGATTATGAGAAGCCGCTCGACATATTCGCCCACCTGCTGATCGGCGGTGAAGGCACGCTGGCTTTTATTGCCGAAGCCGTGCTGCAAACCATCCCCGATTTTCCCTGCAAGGCAACAGCCATGCTTTATTTCACCGATGTATTTGCCGCCTGCAAAGCCATCGAACCCCTGATCGCTGCCGGTGCGGAAATGGTGGAGCTGATGGACCGGGCCTCGCTGCGTGCCGTGGAAAACGGAACGGGTATGGACCCCTTGCTCAAAACACTTCCGCCGCCGGCGGCGGCCCTGCTGATCGAGTTCCAGGAAGAGAACGAAGAAGCCCTTCGCGGGCGGGTGGACCAGTTCCTGCAAACGACCGCTTCCTATTCATTGCTGAATCCGCCCGCGTTTACCAGTGATCCTTATGAACGGGAACTGTTGTGGAAAATGCGCAAGGGTATGTTCCCTTCGGTGGGCGCGGTGCGCGCATCGGGCACCACGGTTATCCTGGAAGATATCGCTGTGCCGTTGGCGTCTCTCGGCGATGCCGTGCTTGACCTGCAGGAACTGTTCAAGCAATATGCCTATGACAATGCCATCATCTTCGGTCATGCAAAAGACGGGAACCTGCATTTTGTGGTCACACAGGATTTCGACGCAGCGGGAGAAGTGGAACGGTACGACCGGTTCCTGCACGATGTAGTGCACCTGGTATTGAAAAAATACGATGGCGCACTGAAGGCCGAGCATGGTACCGGCCGCAATATGGCGCCTTTTGTAGAAGCGGAATGGGGCGGGAAAGCCTATGAGATCATGTGCCGCATCAAAGCGGCTGCCGATCCCGCCAACCTGCTGAATCCCGGCGTCATTATTTCCGGCCATCCCGACCAGCACATCAGGAACCTGAAGCCGATGCCCAGCGTGGAGAAGGAAGTGGAGATGTGCACCGAGTGCGGCTTTTGCGAACACCGTTGCCCGAGCCGCGACCTAACGCTTACGCCCAGACGAAGAATAGTGGTAAGGAGAGCGCTCGCCCTTTACAGCAGAACCGGCGAAAAAGCAGCGCACGATGTTTTGCTGAAAGAATACCAGTACGACGGGCTCGATACCTGTGCGGTAGACGGCCTCTGCGGGTCGGCATGCCCCGTAGGAATCAATACCGGCGACCTGGTGAAACGCCTGCGCCGCGAGCAGCATGGCGCCGCCGTCAATAAAAGAGCTTTATACGTGGCCCGGCATTTCGGCCTGGTAGAGTCGGCCGTGCGATTTGGATTGTCGGCGGGCTATTGGATGAACCGGCTTGGTGCCAACCGGCTTATGCCGGCGCTGACGAAGGGAATGCGGAAAATTATTCCTGCCTTTCCACTGTGGACAAACCAGCTTGGCAGACCACCTGCTGTTTTCCGGGGCCGGGAGAATAGCGGAGATGCCAGGGATACCTGGGTGTATTTTCCCACCTGTATCAGCCGGGTAATGGGCGGCGGTGCGGGGCATAAAAAAGATATGGTTCGAACTTTCGCCAGCGTGGCGGAAAAGCTGGGCGTGACCCTGAAAATACCGGCTTCATTGCACGGTAGCTGCTGCGGACAAATATTCTCTTCCAAAGGATATACGCAGGCCTATGCCTATACGGCCGAAAAGATCGTAGAGCAGTTGTGGACCGCCACCGAAGAAGGCAAATGGCCGGTGGTAACAGACGTCAGTTCCTGCACCCACACCCTGTTGCAACTGGGTAATGTACTGCCGGCAGCCAGCCTGGAAAAATTCAACCGGTTGAAAGTGGTCGACAGCATTGGTTTCCTGGATGAGCTGTTGCAGCGGAAAAAACCAGTGGTGAATGCCACGCGGAAAATCGTATTGCACCCGGTGTGCTCACTCACCAAAATGAATACCGAAAAGGTTTTTTACCGGGTGGCGCGGTACCTGGCCGCCGAGGTAACGATTCCCCTGCACAGCGGCTGCTGCGGCATGGCCGGCGATCGCGGATTTCTTTTTCCCGAGCTTACCGCCTCGGCTACCCGACCTGAAGCCGATGAGGTAAAAGAACGGGCTTTCGAAGGATACTATTCTACGGCCAAAACCTGTGAAATGGCCATGAGCGAAGCGGTGGGCGTCAATTACGAGTCGATTTTATACCTGGCAGATGAGGTGTTGAACAACTGATCAAATCAATTACATTTGAACCAAACAATTTTACATGAAGTTTTTTTCAACCTGTAAACGAATAGCGCCGGTATTCGCGCTCCTGTTCGCCAATCATGTCGTATCTGCGAATGATGCCGTATTCGGTGACCCGCGGATCGAAGGGCGTTGGGATGTAACGGTGATGGAAAACGGCAAGCCCAAGCCAAGCTGGCTGGAAGTAAATCATTCGGGCAATAAGTGGCTGGTGGGATCATATGTAGGCATAAGCGGAAGCGCCCGTCCGGTATCGCTTATCGAATTCAAGGATAATAAATTGCATTTCACCCTGCCGCCGCAATGGGAGCGGGAAGACACCTACCTGATCGTCGATGCCGTACTCCAGGCCGATACCCTGTTGGGAACGCTTCGCGCGGCCGACGGTAATACCTATCCCTGGTCGGCGCACCGCGCACCCTCACTGGTTCGCGAAAAGCCGCCGGTATGGGGAACGCCGAAAAAGCTGTTCAACGGCAAAGACCTCAGCGGATGGAAAGCGCTCGGCAATAACCAGTGGGTAGTAGAGCAGGGCGGCATTTTACACAGCCCGAAAAGCGGCGCCAACCTCATCACCGAAGAAACGTTCACCGACTTCAAGCTGCACATCGAATTCCGTTGCCCCTCCGGCAGTAACAGCGGCGTATATCTCCGCGGACGGTATGAAGTGCAGATAGAAGACAGTTATGGCAAGGAGCCGCAGAAAGACTATATGGGCGCCATTTATGGGTTCCTTACTCCCAGCGTCATGGCGGCTAAACCCGCCGGCGAGTGGCAGATTTACGATATTACCCTTATCGGCCGGCAGGTGACCATCGTAGCCAACGGAAAAGAGGTCATTTGCAACCAGACCATCCCCGGCATTACCGGCGGTGCGCTCGACAGCAATGAAGAATTGCCCGGTCCCATCTATATCCAGGGCGATCACGGCCCGATAGAATACAGGAATATTGTTATTACGCCGGCGAAGTAATGAACTAAAGAAAAGTCAAAAGGGGTCGCTAACGAGGTAAGTACCTCACCTGTCAGCGCCCCCTTTTTGAACTGCCGGAAAAGTGAATAGGGCGCCTGGCTTTTCAGAAAGTTTTTATATGGTAAAGCAATAAAATCGCGTATTTAGCCTTTTTAGTTTGGGATAGCCCAAATTTATAAAGTGTAAATGTCTAATTAGTCAGGCAATGGAAATTACCAAGCGGGAATTTAACTCTGTTCAGGCCCTTCGCTTTATAGCGGCGTTTATGGTAGTTTGTTGCCACGCAACGTTTTACACCAAAGAGCGACTGGTCGACAGTGTTGAAGTTTTTAGCGTAGGGGCCAATGGCGTGCCTTTGTTTTTTGTTATATCGGGTTTTGTAATCGTCCTTTCGTCAAGGAAATTGACAAGTCTTCGCGACGGATGGAAAAAATTTGCCGTCAGGCGTATTATTCGGATCGTACCTCTTTACTGGCTTATTACCACTTTAAAGATTGCGACGATGATTGCGGCGGCAGCCGTAGTTCTCCATAGTGAACTTAATATTGGAAATATCGTTAAATCGTTTTTTTTTATTCCTACAACGAATATTGATGGAGAAATAAAACCAATATTGGGCGTTGGATGGACATTGAATTTCGAAATGTTTTTTTATCTGCTGTTCACAATTGCGCTTTTCTTACGGGTAAATGCTGTTGTTTTTTCAGGGATAGTGATGGTTGTGCTTACAGTACTTTCTTTTTACAAAACCGCAGACTGGCCCGTTGCGCTTAATTTTTATGCAGACCCCATTGTCATCAACTTCTTGCTGGGAATGATTGCTGCCGTGCTGGTAAAC
>JAKPBL010000454.1 GCA_029778965.1 Bacteroidota bacterium | reverse complement strand
GATATAAAATTGCAGATCGCACCCATTCCGCATATTTCCATCCTGGCGCAGTTCAACCAGAACCACCTGCAGCAGGTGGGCGACCTGGCGGGTAAAAAAACGGTCGACCTGTACATTATCCAGGGACGGTTTGCCCTGAACCCGCGCCTGCAACTGATCGGCTTCTACCAGAACAACTCACTCGATCATACGCAGGCCTATAACATCCGGTTCTCATGGGAGTACAAACCGCTTTCATTCCTGTACCTCATCTATAACCACCGCGCAATAACTGATCCGCTGAGCCTGGTGAAGCAATCGGAAGACCATGTGATGGCCAAGATCAGCTACCTGCGGCAGTTATAAAACGGCATGACATGGTCGCTTTTTATGCAAAAAGTGATAATATTGATTGTTGGGTTATGCGGTTCTTAATGCTTTTGTATGAAAAAAGATTCATTGAATTCAAGAAGAAAATTTCTGCAGCAAATCGGCGCCACCAGCTTCGCACTGGGCGCGGCACCGTTTGTTTCGCTGGCATTGAGTGAGAAGGCAGAAGAGCGGATGCTGCATTATGAACGACGCGTCGCGCCGAACGATAAGATCAGGATCGGCGTGATTGGTTATGGCGTGCAGGGACATTTTGATCTCGACACGGCCCTGAAAGTGCCGGGCGTAGAGTTGGCGGGGATTTGCGACCTGTACAACGGCCGACTGGAGAACGCGAAAGAACTGCATGGTAAAGACCTGTTCACCACGGTCAATTATAAAGAGTTGCTGGATCGGAAAGACATCGATGCCGTGCTGATCTGCACTACCGATTGCTGGCATGCGCGCATTACCATCGACGCGCTGGCAAAAGGCAAGCATGTGTATTGTGAAAAGCCGATGGTGTTCCGGTTGAGTGAAGGCCACCCGGTAATCGCCGCTGCACAGAAATCCGGTAAAGTGCTGCAGGTGGGCAGCCAGCGGGTAAGCAGCATCGGGTATGCCAAAGCCCGCGACCTGCTCGCCGCCGGTGAGATCGGTTCGTTGAACATGGTGAATGCCGTATATGACCGGCAAAGCTCGATCGGGGCCTGGGAATATACCATTCCCCCCGATGCCGATGCGCTTACTACCCATTGGGACACCTTTATTGAGGCCACCCAGAAGATGGCGTTCGACGCCAAGAAATTTTTCTGGTGGCGGGCTTTCAAAGAAGTGGGAACCGGTGTAGCAGGCGATCTGTTCGTACACCTGCTGAGTGGCACTCATTTCATCACCGGCTCCAAAGGGCCGGAATCCATTTACAGCACCGGTCAGCTCAGCTATTGGAAAGATGGACGGAATATGCCTGATGTAATGTCGGGTGTGATGCAGTACCCCGACTGCAAAGAGCACCGGGCCTTTCAACTGACCCTGCAGGTGAATTTTATCAGCGGTACCGGCGGACAGGAGATTATACGGCTGGTAGGGTCGGAGGGAGTAATGGAGGTACGGGACAACGATATATTTGTGAAGCACAGCCTGATGCCCGAAGCGCCTGGCTTTGGTGGGTATGACTCTGTATTTACTTTCCCGAAGCGCATGCAGCAGCAGTTGCAGCAGGAATACGATGCCAGGTGGACGGCGGCGCAAAGAAAGGCCCCACGCAAAGAAGATGTTGTTTTCCGGGTGCCCGACGGGTACGACGAGCACCTCGATCACTTCACCGGTTTTTTCGATGCGGTAAGAACAGGAAAGCCGGTAACGGAAGATGCTGTATTCGGCTTTCGCGCGGCGGGCCCGGCATTGGCCTGCAATGAAAGCTATTTCAATAAGAAAATAATGAAGTGGGACCCCGTAGCCATGCGATAGGGAAACGCTATAACTGTAATACAAGAAACACATGAAACGATGGGCTGCTGTAACCCCGGTCTGGATCTGTTTTTTTGCTGCCGCTCTCTGGGCCTGTCAATCGGGGAGTGATCCGAATAACCGGCTGACCGAACAAGAACAAAAAGACGGCTGGAAACTGCTTTTCGATGGCAAAACGACCAATGGCTGGCACCTGTACAACAAAGGCAATACGCCCTCGGCCTGGATAGCAGACAGCGGCGCATTGGTTTGCCGGCGTAATACCGGTCGCGATCCGTTCGAGCACGGCGATCTTGTCAGCGACGGGGAGTTCGAGAATTTTGAATTGCACTTCGACTGGAAGATTTCCCAGGGAGGCAACAGCGGGGTGTTCGTGAACGTGGTTGAATTGCCGGGTGTAAATACCGCCTGGTCCACCGGGCCGGAGTACCAGCTCCTGGAAACCAGTAACCCCGATTATGCAAAGCCTGAAAAGCGCGCCGGCGCTTTGTTTGGTTTCGGGCCGCCCCTGAACGAGGCGCCGGTTAAGCCTTTCACCGAATGGAACCAGTCGGTCATTAAGCAGCAGAACGGCCAGGTTGAATTTTACCTGAACGGCGTTCTGACGGTTACCCGGAACTTTAGAGATTCTACCTGGCCGGCTGCCATCAGCGAAACCAACTTCAAGCATTTTCCGGAGTTCGGCAAATATACAAAGGGTCGGATCGGCTTGCAGGATTGGGCAAAAGGCATAGCTTTCCGGAACATTAAAATAAAGGAATTGTAAACCATATAAAACCAAATATGAAAAGAAGAAAATTCCTGGAGCTGACCGCATTGAGCGCCGCTTCTTTGTCGGTACTTCCGTCGATGGCGGCAAGTTTCAAGACACGCCCCCTGGCTTTGCAATTGTTTACGGTGCGCGACGCCGTTGCCAAAGACCTGGAAGGCACGCTTGATCGCCTGGCGGCGCTGGGTTACACCAAACTGGAGATATACGGCTACAACGGCAGCTTCTTCGGCAAAACACCCAAGGAGTTCAGTGCTATTTTAAAGAAATCGGGCATGAGCGTGATCAGCTCTCACCACCTCAGCGGTTTGGTGGTAAAAATGAAGGGAACGCTTTCCGACGGCTGGGACCAGGCGGTGGAAGACCTGCATGAGATTGGTGCCAAATACATGGCCTGCGCCTATCTGATGCCGAATGAAAGAACACCGGAAATCTATCACTCACTTCCCGAACTGCTGAATAAATCGGGCGAGAAATCGAAAACTGCCGGCATCCAGTTTGCCTATCATAACCATGATTTTGAATTTGAAAAGCTCGACGATACCATCGCCTACGACTATCTCATTACCCAAACAGATAAAAACCTGGTGAAGATGGAGATGGACCTTTATTGGGTGTCGAAAGCGGGACAGGATCCTGTTGCTTATTTCAATAAATATCCCGGTCGTTTCCCCTTATGGCATGTAAAGGATATGGCCGCCGGTTCGGGCGATATCACCGAAGTGGGCCATGGCACCATCGATTTCGATCGCATATTTGCTGCGCGGAAGACAGCCGGTTTAGAGCAGTGGTTCGTGGAACAGGATACCAGCAAGGGAGATATTTTTGAGAGTATCAAAGCCAGCCACCAATACCTCGATAAGAAGGGATACAAGTAATATAGTGGTTTTATAAGTAAGTGTTACAGGCAAGTATAGGCAAATATACTTGTCCGTAATTCTGTACAAAGTACAGATCAGTACAGATGAAGAGTTTGTTCAAATGAAGGCTCCAATAGAAACCCGGTCTGGATATAAAAGAACATACCTGTTCTTGTTGCTGTTTTTCTGTATAAGCAACAGCTTGACTGCCCAGTCATCTGATTATTCCGATTCATTAAAATACTATAACAAAGCCGGCCAGTATGCAAAGGCCCTGCCGTTTGCCATAAAACAATACGAAATGGCAAAATCCCTTGAAGAAAATGACAGCATCCGCATTGCCGCTACATACGACGTCGGTTTTGATTATTATTTAGTGGGAAAATACGACAGCGCGGTTGTTTATTTTATGGCAGTATGCGACGCCTGCAAAAAATTGTATGGTGAGAAAAGCACCCAATATACCAGCTACCTGACCGACCTCGCCAGCGCGTATAAAAACACCGGCAAATATGAAATAGCCGAAGCGCTATACCGTAAAACTTTATCCTTAAAAAAAGAGGCAGCCGGGGAAAACGAAAATTATGCGCTGAGCTTAAACCAGCTCGGGCTTCTATACTTCGCAGAAGGCAGGTATAACAAAGCGGAAGAGTGTTTTCTCCGGGAGTATTCCATTGTAAAAAAAATAGGCAAAAAAACAAGTACCTATGCCCTGGCTGCAGGCAACCTGGCATTGGTGTATTCACGTATAGGCAATTACCCCCGTGCGGAGCAATTGCAGTTGGAGGCGCTTGGTGTCAGGAAAGAGATCTCAGGCGAAAAACATCCGGATTACGCGCTTATATTGAGCAATATAGGTACCATATATGCAAATATGGGGAACTACGCAAAAGCCGATTCGATTCAAACCATCGCATTGGCTATAACCAAAGAAACACTTGGAGAAAATCATCGGCAATATTTAAGAGGATTGCATAACCTGGGCGTGAACAGCACAAATATGAATAACTACGCTGCCGGGGAATCTTTTTACAAACAGGCCCTGGACGGATGGAAACGCATATATGGAGAAGATGATGCCGACTATCTTTTTATGTTCGATGCCCTTTCCAACCTCTATGCAAAAAGGGGTTGGAAAGAAATGGCTGAGCCGCTTTTCCTGCAATCGCTGGCCCGGTATGACAAGCTGCAAATATCGCAGCACCCCTATCGCCTGGAATTGTTGTACCATATCATTGACCTTTATTTAGGCCTCGATACACCCGCCCCGGCATTAAAATATGTAAAGGAAGCAATACAGGCGGAAAATAAAGCGGTGTTGGATAAGCTGGACTTTTTATCTGAAACGGAGCTATTGTTTTATTTGCAAAAAAGAACCCAGGCTTCGGTACTGGCAGAACCTTATTTGTTTTTGCTGCAATCCCCCGCTGCGGATATTATTAAGGCCGCATATAACAGCCGGTTGATTTTTTCAGGGATCTCTATTGAGAACAGGAAGAGCCTCACTGCACAGTTTTCAGCGGCAAAAGACAGTACGCTTGCCGGCCTCTGGAAAAATTACCAGAACAACAAATCGTTGCTGAATAAGCTGCTCTCCATTCCCATTGCCAAAAGAACAGACAATGCCGACTCGCTCAATGAGGTGGTCAACCAGCAGGAAAAGGAACTACTGCGCAGGTCGGCCGACTATCGCAAAATGAAAGAGAAGTTGAACACTACCTGGGAGGATGTACGCAATAGTTTGAAACCAGGCGAGGCCGCCGTCGAATTTGTAAAGTTTGGGTATTACCATGCAAAGAAAACCGATACCGCTTATTACGTTGCAATGCTGGTTCGCCCGCAAGACACCGTTCCCCAATTTGTAAAGCTTTTTGAAGAAAGGCAATTGATTGCGGCGCTCAAAACCTTTGCCTATAAATCTTCCGCAAACAACAGAGGCGGCAAAACCGCGACAGGCAACCGGTCTGTAACCAGCGCTGTTTATAACCTGCTCTGGCAGCCGCTTGAGCCCTATCTGGCGGGAACCCAAAAAGTCTTTTTTTCGTCCGATGGGCTATTGCACCGGGTTGCGTTTGCAGCTATTCCTTATAAAGGAGACAGCCTGCTTTGCGACAAATATAATCTTGTTCAACTGACCTCCACCAGGCAAGTAGCGGTTCAGGATAATGATATGCGGCCCAATAATACCATCATATTATTCGGTGGCATCGATTACAGTAAGCAATCGACGGACAGCAGTCAGATGGCTGCTACGGGCCTTTATTCGTATGCCTACCAGGAAAACCGGGGCGCAATGGCCGACTCATTCCGGTTTTTGCCGAACACCCTGAGAGAAGTGAACTTTATTAAAGGCAGATTGATCCCCGCAAAAAAAAATGCGGTGTTGCTTACGGGCGCCAGCGCTACCGAACAGGCTTTTTACCAATTGAGCGGCGAGGCATCGCCCGATATTATTCATTTTGCCACGCACGGCTTTACATTGCCCACTACTGCCGGCAATACGGAGGCGGCCAACAATTTTCAGATTGCTCCCAATCCGCTACTGCGCTGTGGGCTGGTAATGGCGGGTGGCAACCGCGGCTGGAAGGGCGAAGCTTCAACAGACGAAGACGATGGCATATTGACCGGGCTTGAAATTAGCGCCATGCAGTTGCCCAATACCGAATTGGCTGTTTTATCGGCCTGCGAAACCGGACTCGGACAAATAGAAGGCAGCGAAGGTGTGTTTGGCCTGCAAAGAGCTTTTAAGCTGGCCGGCGTGAACTACATAATGGCCAGCCTCTGGCCGGTGCCTGATAAAGAGACCTCCGAGTTTATGGAGAACTTTTATTCTTATTGGTTGGACGGAGAAACCATCCAGCAGGCATTTGCCCATACACAACATGCCATGCGGAAAAAATATGCGCCCTATTATTGGGCGGGCTTTACGCTGGTGCGGTAACTTTTTTTCACGGGGATAATGCCGTGATTTAAAGAACAGCCTTACATTTAGCCGGCAATATTCAGCAGCCGTTAACAAATCACCGGAATTGTTTCAAGGTATGAATACCAGTAATGTGCAGATCTACAAGAGGTTGTTTGCAGTGGTTTACCTGTCATTGAATAAGGGTACACTAAAAATGGCTGCCGTGGTGGGTGGACGCCGCCTGGAGGGGGCCGGAGAGTCATGAGCGACAGAACCCCGTGCGAGAAGCTGATGAATATGGAGACGGTCTGCCAGGCGTTTAAAAATAACCAGCCGGCTATTTCCGATCGGATCATTTCCTGTTTTTATGCCTGCTACCGGTTACTGTTTATCAAGTGGGCGAAAATTACCTACCAGCGCTATCCCGAAGACATGATTGAGTTTGCCGCCAACAATTCTTTTACAGATGGCGTAATGAAATTAAGGGAATCTGCCGGCAGGGATGAGCTCTATCAAAGCAGCGCCAGTGTGAAAACGGTATTATTTCATTTTTGCAGGAACCTGTTGCTGGGCCATCTGACAAGTGAAAAAAGACTGGCGGAGAAAAAACAAAAACTGGCGCCTTTTATCGCCGGCGAAATAACCGGTAATGCTGTTGAAGCGGAAGGCACGGTGGAAGAAGACCGGTGCCGTAACCTGGCACGGGCGCTGGAAAAAATGCCTGCCGCCGACAGACAGATCATCCGGTGGCGGCACCTGGAAGGCAAATCAAATGATGAGATAGCGCGGCTTCTGGCTATTACAGTGGCATCGGCTACCAACCGTATTTACCGGTGCATGCAAAGATTGCGGGAGCTGGTTGATGATATGGAGAACGAAAACCACTAGTGCAGTATGGCCATTACCACCGAACAATACGAAAAAATTACCCGGTTCCTGGATGCCGATATGGACCTGGCTGAAATGGAGGCCTTCGAAAAAGAGCTGGCGGCCAACCCGGAGATGCGCCGGCAGCTTGATTTTGAGCAATCGGTAAGGAATGAGTTTGCATCGCAGGAACTGCCTGATGTTATAGGTATGAAGACTGAAGAAGCACCGGTAGCCAGGCAAATGACGCGCAAAACAACCCGCTTGCAGAAATGGCTTGTTATCGGAGCAGCGGCGGCTGTCCTGGCGGCGGTATTGGTTATTACGAAGCAGAACTCTTCCCCCAAACCGGCGGTTGCCGATAAAATCGGGGTGGATACGACACGGAAAGAAGACGTTACGCCGCCGGTGGCGGTGATCCGGCCGGCAGAAGACAGCAGCAGGTTGAATTTTGAAGCGCTGTTTAAGCAGTACTTTAAAAAAGACAGCCTGCCGGACGAATATCCCCTTTTCCTGGCGGAGGCATTTACAGATTACGCATCGGGCAAGTACAGCACCCTGCAACAGTTGAGCTTAAAAGAGCTGCCCGAGGTTCGCGGTATTGACGGGAACGACAGCAAGGAAAAGATCTTACAGTTGGCTCATTATTACAAGGGCCTTGCTTTTTTGCAAACCAATGATACCCGGCAGGCTGCCATAAACCTGGAATGGGCACTGAACAACCACGCCGATAAAACCCTGCGCGCCAAAGCCCAATGGTACCTGGCATTAACTTATTTAAAAGAGGGCAAAAAAGAAAAAGCGGCAGTGATGTGCAGAAATATCATCAGCAATAAGGAAAATACCCTGGTGATTAAAAATGCAGAAAAGCTACTGGATAAGATAAAAGAATAAGTTTTTCAGATAAACAGGCACATGAAGATTTTTACAGCAGTTTCGGTGATGTTCTTATGCCTGCAGCTACCTGCCCTGGCACAGGCCGACAAGGATTCTGCAGAATATTATTATAACACAGGCCAATATGCCAGGGCTTTGCCTTTTGCGCTTCAAAGCTTTGAAACAGTAAAAGGGCTTACCAACGACGATACCCTGCATATAGCCGTTTCATACACCCTGGCCTCTGTTTACTCGGGGCTGGCCAGGAATGACAGCGCCGCGGTTTATTATGTAATGGCCTGCGAGGGGGCAAAGAAACGGTATGGTGAAAAGAGCCAAAAATACGGGCGGTATCTTGTTGATGTGGCTACTACGCACGCCAACGCAGGCAACTTCCAGGAAGCGGAACAACTATATCAGGAAGCGGTAGGGATACTAAAAACAATAGATGTTCCGTACAAAAACGACTATGCCTACGCGCTCATCGAGCTGGCCGACCTGTACAGGTCAACGGGTAACCTGAATAAGGCTGAAGAGCTTTATCTTACAGCAAGTAAGGTGGCGCCCCGGGAGCCTCTTGAAAAGAAAACCGAATACGCACTGTCGCTTCATGAGCTGGGTATCCTGTATGAACAGATGGGTAATTATACCAGGCAGGAAGCCGTACAGGTAGAGGTGCTGGGCATGCTGAAAGAAATGTATGGAGAAAAGCATCCCGCCTATGCCAGCGCCATCAATAACCTGGCAGTTTTATACCAGCGCAATCACAACCTGGAGAAAGCTGACTCCATGTTCAGGAAATCCCTGGAAATTAAAAAACAGGCCAATGGCGAAAACGCCGCCTCATATATCATGGTTTTAAATAACCTTGGTATCGTTAATATTGAAATGGGGAAATATGAAACAGCGGAAAAATACCTCAAAGAAAATGTAGACATCGCGTACAGGAACGGCGGAGAAGAAACACTTCAATACCCCTTTTGTTTGCAGGCCCTGGCCAGGTTGTACTTTGTGTCTGGCCGGCCAAAAATGGCAGAACGCGTATATCAAAAATCCCTTGCTATTTACAACAGGCTTGGCGTGGAGCGAAACTCCAACCGGCGGAAGGTACTGTATGACCTGGCGAGATTTTTTTATGCCGATAGCCCCGATAGCGCAGCCCTGTACCTGAAAGAAGTGACAGACCTTGAGCATAGCCTTTTAGTGGAAAAGCTCAATTTTTTATCCGAAACAGAACTGCTGACCTATTTAAAAGGAATAGATATTTTTTATGCCAGGCCTTACACTTTTTTAATGCAACATAAAAACCTTGAAATAGCCGGCGCAGCTTACAACAGCCGGCTGCTGGCAAATGGCATCATCCTGCAAAACACCCGGACACTTTACCAGAATATGAACCAGTCAAAAGACCATGAGCTGGCCTTGCTTTGGAAAAATTATCTGCAGCAAAAGTCTTCTTATACAAACCTTTTGTCAACGCCTAAAGCACAGCGAAAGGTCAATACAGATTCCATTGCCGCGGCACTGAACGGACAGGAGAAAGATATATTGCGGAGATCGGCAGCTTACCGGAATATGCAGGAAAAATTGGCTGTCAAATGGCAGGATGTGCAAAAGCGCCTGAAAAAAAATGAGGCCAGCATTGAGTTTGTGCGGTTCAAATACCGGTTCGACCTTTATAACACCATACAGGACGACAC
>JAKPBL010000428.1 GCA_029778965.1 Bacteroidota bacterium | reverse complement strand
GCGGACGACTTTCTATCAGCTTCAGCAGGCGGGTAGCATTGACCGGCGGCTCTCCCAACCCGTAGGTTGATGTACACACCAGCAGCCATTGCACCTGGGGAAACAGCCCATACTGGTTCGCTTCGGCCAGGTAAGCTACCTGCCCCGCCGCCAGCAACTGCCGGTGCAACTGAACCGCCACTTGCAGCGTAGCGCCGTTCTCCGAGCCAACCAATATGACCAGCTTCGCTTCGGCGGCTGTAAACTTGTTGGAGATACGGCCCCGCCGCCGGCGCAGTGTGATGGCGAAGCCGGTGTACATAAACACGAGTATGTTCAGCGAGACGATACCCAGCACGATCGCCCAGATACTGCTGGTTCTGCCGGTATGCAGATCGAGGCTCCAGGCGGCAGACAGATTACTGAAGGGATATTTCTCTTCGCTGAGAATGCTGCCATTGAACTGGTTTACTACCAATTCGCGATCCCGCAATTTGAGGAGATAGTATTCTTCGGGATCGTCGGCAAACGGAAATTCCAGGCTGCGCAGTTCTGAAAAACGTATTTGCTGAAAAATTGCAAAAGAATCAACCGGCTGCCGAACGGTTTCTTCCGGCTGCGCCGGTACAGCATGCTGTATTTTCTGCTCCGGGATGATACCGAACCGCACGAGCGATAACCAGGTGCCTGACAGGGCGATGATAAAGACCGGTACCAGCAGCAGCCGGCCCAGGGTTACATGGTAGAACTGGGCGCTGTTCTCTTTAACGATCTTTTTAAAGAAGCGCGCTATTCCGCCCTGCCGCTGCACCACCAGTACGAGCCCCGATACCGTAATCAACATCAGCAGAAAGGCAGACAGCCCGATAAAAAAACGTCCCGCTTCGTGCAAAAAAAGCGAGCGGTGAAAAGCCGTTACCCATTTGTAAAAGTCGTTCTGTTTCGGTAGTGTTCCCAACACAGCGCCGGTAGCCGGATCGATCAGCGCCTGCACATCGTCGCCGTTTCCGTCCAGCGCACGAATGCTCACCCGGCCCTGCTCATCGACCGACAACGTACTGATCTCCGTATATTTTTTCCCGAGCGCCGGCAGGGCCATCGCCAGCGTTACCTGGTCGGGGGCAGTTGATGGGGGAACAGCCAGGTTATTACCGACCGACTCGATCGCCAGTATCACGCCGGTTGCCGAAGCAAGGAATAAAAAAAGAGCCGCCGTCAGCGCCAGGGCCAGGTGGCTGTATCGCCACACCGAAATTGTCATCGTAAGACTTTAGTTCTGCGTGAACCGCACATACCGTATATAGCCCGTTCCGTCTGTTTTGCCCGACAGGCCTTGGGTGGTCAGCGGCACTTCCAGGTCTTTCACGTAATATTCTTTGTCTTCCACGGCTGTTTCAAAGCGCAGCGAATACCCGTTATTGATCTTGCTGCTCTCAATCTCGAGCACCGTTACACTGCGATCGCCTCCTGCTACCGATGCGCCGGTGACCGCGCTGATATTCGCGGGCCGCGACGCATAAAACTTATGCCATTCCTTTAGTGTTTTATACCATTGCTTGTCGTCGCCCATTACATACAGCGTTTTTTCATATGCACCCTTGCTGTTGATCAGCGATACCACTATATAAGCGCCCTCGCCCATATAATTGGTCATCTGCACCAAGCATTTGTATTTGGTGGTAGCCGCTTTCTGTGCGGGCAGCAGCAAGGGCGCCGTTACTACCAGCAGTACCAGTAATGATCGTATCGTTCTTGTACTCATAATCATTGTAAGAAGTCGAGTGAAATATTTTTCCTGGCAAGAAACTCATTCTCTTTGGCCAGATCATACGCAGTTTCATCAAAACCGGTAGTGATGTCTTTTTTTGCACCAACCGACAACAGGTATTTCAGAATGCTGTCGTCTTTGGCGACCATGGCCGCCT
Source organism: Bacteroidota bacterium (assembly GCA_029778965.1). Classification (GTDB taxonomy): domain Bacteria; phylum Bacteroidota; class Bacteroidia; order Chitinophagales; family Chitinophagaceae; genus Flavihumibacter. The sequence goes on along the minus strand of JAKPBL010000428.1, from coordinate 7,690 downwards.
TGTGCATGGCGGTGATCCCTTCTTTGTTCTTTGCATTTACATCGATCTGCAGCGCTTGCAGTTTTTCCAGCAAGCCGAGTTCATTGCGCGCAGCCGCCAGGTGATACAATGTATTGCCGTCTTTCTGGGGCGCCGCCAGGTTAAGCCCCTTTTCTTTGAGCAGGTTCATTTTCGCCGTAAACTCATCGGCCGCAGCGCCGCTCCCCGCGGGTGCAGGCCGGTATGATTGCACCAGGTAAACGCCCAGGTTATTCCCGTCTTTATCAAGCAGCTTCACATTGGCTTTTTTTCCGACCAGGAAGGCAGCCGCTTCAGCCGATCCGTACCTTATGGCCTGGGTAAGCGCCGATTCGCCTTTTGCATTCACGGCATTGATGTCTTTTACCTTCGGCAGCAACAATTCAAGCAAAGCCAGGTCGCGACCACGTGCAGCCAACATAAAGGCCGTATTACCGTCTTTATCAGCTTTGTTCACGTCAACGCCCTTGCCGATAAAGTACCCTATGATCTCTTCCTGTTTTGGTTTTCTAACCAACTGGTGCAATACGGTCTCACCCGCTGCATTGACAGCCGAGGGATTTATTTTCAACTCTTCCACCAGGTAACGATAGGTATCGATGCCTGTAGCGCCGCCTCGGTAGCCGGCGGCTGCCATGAGCAGGGCGCTGTTGGTGTATTTCACCCCTTTTGCCAGCAGGTTTTTGAGGAATTCGATATTACCCGACCGCGCTGCATAGTCGAAGGCGGTATTGCCTTTATCGTCTTTATCATTGAGCGACATCCCTCTGCTAATAAAATAATTGGTAAGCACCAGGTCTTTGTCGCCTGCAATCGACAGCAACAACAGGTTGGCGCCGTCGCGGTATTTCTTTTTGGGATCAATACCTGCCTTAAAGAAGGCTTCATACACGGCGGCATTGGGCTGGCCGGCTGAAAAAGCAAGCGGGGTGGAGCCGCGTGAATCTTCAGCGTTTATATCAGCACCTTTTGCCAGCAGGTACTCCACGATCTCGGCATTGCCCCTGTTCGCGGCCCAGTGCAGATAGACCCGCCCGTCGTGCGTAAGTCTGCTTACTGTAATGCCCGGCTGCCCCAGCATGTATTTGATGGTCGCATTGGGCGCTTCATTGTTAATGGCCAATACGGTAGGATCGAAGGCCGATGGCGTGAAAGCCAGCGGGTCATTTCCTTTTTCGATCGCCTCTTTTACGGCGGCCACATCTGGTTTGGATTTCCAGAACGACTGCTCCAGCAATACATTCGCTTGCTGGGCCTGCACAGAAACGGACGTCCACAACAGAACGCCGGCTAATACTTTTTTCATGATTCTCCTGTTAATGTCAACGCAAACGGCTACGCGGCAACTGACTGTTCCGGTACCTCTTTCCAAAAGCCGATAAAGCCCGCCCGACAACGATCGCGCAAAATTGAGCCATTCCATTTACGATATAGGGAAATACTTACCTAAATGAGGAAAATCAGGCAGAAATCGACCCCCTGTTCGCAAAAAAAGGGCAGCCCGGCCGCCGCCGAACTACCCTGTTTTATTTCATTTTTCGCTTCCCGCCTCAGTTCACCACCGAAAACCTGTATTGCGTTTCCGTTTCATATTTCTTACCCGGTTCGAGCAAAATCGACGGGAAGTTCTTATGATTCGGGGCATCGGGATAGTGTTGCGTTTCCAGGCAGAATGCCGTACGGTATTCATCTTTTGCACCGGTTTTGAAGGTGTTCTTGCCGGCCATGAAATTGCCGCCGTAGAATTGGATGCCCGGCTCCACCGTCCAGGTCTCCATCACAATACCGCTTTGGTCGCCCGTGGCAACCGCCGCCTGGCGCAGCGTACCCGCTTTGCCGTTTACAACGAAGTTGTGGTCATAGCCACCGCCGAATTTCAGTTGCTGATCGGCGGCGCCGATACGCGCGCCGATGGTTACCGGCTTCCGAAAATCAAAGGGTGTTCCGGTTACCGGCGCCAGCTTTCCGGTGGGGATCAGCGTGCTGTCGACCGGTGTGAACCTGTCGGCATTGATCTGCAGCAAATGGTTGTTAATGGTGCCGCTGCCCTCGCCATTCAGGTTGAAGAAGGCATGATTGGTCAGGTTCACCACTGTTTTTTTGTCGGTACCTGCCTCATATTTGATATCCAGCGTATTCTCCGGCAACACGGTAAAACGAACGGTTGTGGTAAGGGTGCCGGGATAACCCTCTTCGCCATCGGGCGATATATAGCTGATCTCGAGGCTGCTGTCGGTAGCCGATTTCACGTCCCATACTTTTGAATCGAAACCCGCTTTGCCGCCATGCAATGAATTGAGTCCGTTGTTGACAAACAAAGAATAGCTGGCCGTATCGATCTTAAACGCCCCCTTTGCAATGCGGTTGCCCACGCGGCCGATGGTAGCGCCGAAATATTTCTCCGTGGTGGTGAGATAGTCGTTGATGGTGCCGAAACCGACCACTACATCGCGTACCTTCCCGTCTTTACCCGGCACCTCCAGCGATACGATCCGGCCGCCATAATTGGTGATGCTCACTTTCATTCCGTTCCTGTTACTGAGAACATATAATTTCACCTGTTTGCCATCAACAGTAGAATCGAATGGAGCATGCACGGCGGTGGGAGTTGAATCTTGTGTTGAATCTGATCCGGCGCCTGCATCGGTGCTGCCGGGGCCCTGGCAGGCTGCCGCCGCCAGGAATGAAAGTGCCGCAATAGTTTTTTTCATCGAGCTTATATTTAAATGATACTGGTTCCGTTTCCGATCCTGATCACGTAAGCGGGCATCAGCCTGCCGGTGTGTTCCAGGTAACGCGCCGACACATCGGCGATCAGCTTTTCCACCGCCTCTTCTTTCACCAGGTTGATGGTGCAGCCACCAAAACCGCCGCCCATCATCCGCGCACCGAGCACCGCATCATTGCCGCGTACAGCATCCACCAGGAAGTCCAGCTCTTCGCAACTTACTTCGTACAATTTACTGAGTCCGTCGTGGGTCTGGAACATTTTTTCTCCAAATGCCTTCATATCGCCCCGTTCCAGGTCTTCGCAGGCACCCAATAGACGATCCCTTTCTTCCACCACATAACGGCAGCGCCGGTAGATATCCTTATCGTTCGGCAGCACATATTGATCAAGCATGGCCATATCCACATCGCGCAGGCTGCTTACTCCTTCGGCCTGCCGGCTGATCATCGCCACACCGGTTTCGCATTGCCGGCGCCGCACATTGTATTCGCTCGATCCCAGGTTATGCTTCACTGCGGTATCCAGCAACACAATGCGAAAACCTTCCATATTGAAAGGTTTGTATTCATAGTCGAGGCTGCGGCAGTCGAGCCGTATCACATGGTTCTCTTTACCGAACATGCTGGCGAACATATCCATGATGCCACAGTTCACGCCCACGAACCGGTTCTCGGCCGCCTGCGCCAGCTTTACCATGGTCAGCCGGTCGAGTCCCAGCGAAAAGGCTTCGTTCAGCGCATAGGCCACAGCGCATTCCAGCGCGGCCGACGACGACATGCCGGCACCCATGGGAATATCGCCGCCGAATACCATATTGAATCCCCGCAGGGGCAGGTCCCGCTGCTGCAGTTGCTGCACCACGCCAAGTATAAAATCAGGCCACTGCATGGGTGAAGGCTCCAACGCCAGCAAACTACCCCGGTACAGGGCTTGCAGGTCGTATGAATAAATATGGATCTCCTGGTCGGCGCGCGGTGTAAGGGCTACGGTAGTGGTCTTATCGATGGCTGCCGGTAAAACAAATCCTTCATTGTAGTCGGTATGCTCCCCGATCAGGTTCACCCTTCCGGGCGATTTCACCAGAAGCGGGTGGCCGCCAAAACGTTCGATGAATGATTCGCGGATCAAAATTGGTAACGGCAATGCTGCTGTCATGGTTGCTGGTTTTTTCACCAGGTATTTCGTCCTGGTTTGCCGGCGGTCTAGCGACCTGCACCGGTGAGTTCTTTGATCAGGTCGGTTTCTGCAGAACGATACGGCTTGCCGTTGCGCCTGAAAATATCGTGGAACCATACCGGGGGTTCGCCCGTGTATTTTTTTGTCCAGCTATCCCAGGGGTAGATCGTCTGGCTCTTGCCATCTACGAATCCCCAGTTATACATGGCAATATTGTGTTGTTTGCCTGCCGGCAAAATATCCGCAAAAGTGCTTCCGTTGGGCCGGGCCATGTATTCGGTGCAGAACAGGGGTTTGCCATATTGTTCCAGTGAGGTTACGCGCTTTTCGAAGAACGGCAGGGAGTCATAGCTGTGGAAGCTGATCACATCCGACTGGTCCACCTGTACCTGCTGCAGGGCTGTCATGCTGTCGTGCTGCTCCCACCTGCCCGTCCATAACCCCGAGGTCAGCGGCTGCGAGGGCTGCTGGCTGCGTGCCCAGTCGAAACTCTTCTTCAGCAGGGGCAATACCAGGTCGGCCTTGTTCTTCGGTTCGAAACGCTCATACGAAGGGCCTGTCAGGTTATCGGGTTCGTTCCAGATATCCCAGCCGAGTATGCGGGTATCTTGCGCAAATTTGCGCACCACGCCTTTTACATACAGCTCCAGCCGCGCATAAGAAGCAGTGTCTTTCAACGCCTCCTGGCCGGGACTCTGCACCCAGCCTGAATTATGGGTGAAGGGACGGGGATCGCGCTGCTTACCCCATTGCGGAAAGGGATCCCAGCAGGAGTCGAAGAAAACAAACAGTGGCCTGATCTTATGCCTGGCGGCTATCTGCAGAAAAACATCCATACGATGGTAAAAACCGGCTGAGTCGTGCTGGTGCAGCAGGTCGTGCAGGAACACGCGCATGGTATTCATACCGAGCGATGCCGCCCAGCCCAGCTCGCGGCTGATCGTCGCCGTATCAAAACTTTCGGCCTGCCACATTTCCAGTTGATTGATGGCGGTAGAGGGCAAAAAGTTCGCGCCCACCAGCCAGCCCTGGCTGGCATACCAGGCATTGGCTTCCTGCTTGGTCCATACGCCGCGCGGGGCAGGGCCGGCGGCAGTGATATCTTTATTCCCGGTGGATGATCCGCCGCAGGCGGTAACAGCCAGGGCGATGGCAACGGCTGTAATAGTTTGCTGAAATAGTTTCATAATGGCAATCTCGTTGCAAATAAACTACATTTCGGGGGTATCTCTTTGGTCGCCCGTCATTGATTGGTCAGAATGTTTCAACTTTGCAGCCATGCGCATTGATATTATTTCTGTCATCCCCGAGTTGCTGGAAAGCCCGCTGGGGCATTCGATTATGAAAAGGGCCCAGGCGAAGGGACTGCTGAACGTGCATACCCATTCCCTGCGGCAATGGGCGGTGAACGAATACGGACAGGTCGACGACTACCAGTATGGCGGTGGCGCGGGCATGGTGATGATGTGTGAACCTCTGGCCAGGGCCATCGAAAGCCTCTCGGCCGAACGGCAGTATGATGAAATCATTTACATGACGCCCGACGGCCCGCGTTTCGATCAGCAAACGGCCAACCGGCTTTCGCTGAAGGAAAACCTGCTGATCATCTGCGGACACTACAAGGGGATTGACCAGCGCATCCGTGATCATTTTATTACCCTGGAGATATCTATCGGCGATTATGTGCTCAGCGGGGGCGAGCTCGCGGCAGCCGTAGTGGTCGACGCCATCGGAAGGTTGATTCCCGGTGTGCTGGGCGATGAAACCTCGGCGCTGACCGATTCTTTCCAGGACGGGCTGCTGGCTCCGCCTGTGTACACCCGTCCCGCTGATTTCCGCGGCTGGAAAGTGCCCGATATTCTGTTGAGCGGCGACCTGAAAAAGGTAGATGAGTGGCGCTATGAACAGGCCCTGCAGCGAACCGCTGCCCGTCGCCCCGACCTTAGCGACGAATAAAAAAAGGATGGCTGTAACACCATCCTTTTTATCCATCAATGCCTCCATCAACTACGGCGCTTATTGTGTTGTACCGCCGCGTTTTCCATTGTCCATACCGGATTTTTTTTCCTGCGGTGAAGCATTGCTTTCGTTTTTTGCTTCGTTACCCAGGTCACTTTTTTCTTCAACAGGTTCAGCATTCATCTTTGGCGCACGGTGCTCGCTATGGGCGCCATACCGGTCAGGTTCGTATTGCCGGTTGTATTCATCCCTGTAATAGTGCTGCTGGCGACCATACCTGTTACTCCACTCGCTGGGGTCCCGGTAACCGGAAGGGTATTCATTGCGGCGATAATCTTCCCAGGCGTCCCGGTCTGCCGCATAACTACGGCCGCGCCATCCACCGTACCGGTCGTTATAGTCATCTGCTTCCGCATAATAAGGATCAAATCGCCGGCCATAACCGGGATGTTGATCAAAGCGGTCGTTATAGCGACCGAAATCATCTCCCCAATTGTTACGGCCGGCATTTGGCCTGCGGTTAAATCCCTCCGGCCCGGGGTTGTTATAATAATCATGTTGCCCGTATGGGCGCTGGTGCCACATTTGTTCACGGCGATAGTCGCGCTCTATGCTGCCGGCGCGGCCTTCACCATATTCGTATTGCCGGTCATATCCGCCATAATCGTAATCAAAAGGACGGTCGCTTTGCCGGTTATAACGGGGATTACTATAGTGATCTTCGAAGTTTCCATAGCTTCGGAAACCGTAAGGATGTTCGTTTCTGCGGTCATTCCTGCTATAGCGCGAGTCGCTGTTTTCATATCGGTCGAACCAGTCGCCCCTGCGGCGCGGCCTGTTCATTCTGTTCTTTTTCATAACAATCGTTTTTTATGGTGTAAGGAAAATTGCGGACGATGCGCTTAGCCGCCTTTTTTCAGTATTTTCTGAATGGCCTGCGCAGAATCAAGGTGCTGGCGCAACGTGGGGAGCGTTAACTGGATAAAACTTCTTATGGATGAATCCTTTGTTTTATCGCTGTATTTGTTAAACAGGTCGATGGTCGACTTGTGGTCTTTTACCATCTGGTCCATGAACTTTATGTCAAACTGTTTCCCCGCTGCTTTTGCCAGCATATCTGCTTCTTTCGGCACTACAGGTACGGGAAGTGTAACAGTGCGCGCCATAGCGAGTGCCTCTACCTGGCGATTGGCGGCTTCATGGTCTTTGATCATCATTTCCGAAAACCGGCGCACGAAATCGCTGTTGCCTTTTGTGCTCCCCATTCTGGCGAGATCTACTTCAGCCATGCCGCCCGCGGCTGCACGCACCAGGAATTCAGATCCGCTTTCATCTGTTTTTACTTTTGCCAGTGTGTCGGTGGTTTGACGATTGGTGGCCGATAAAGAGTCACGGTCCAATGTTCCGCGGGCCTCGTTGGCCGAATCGGCCTCATTCACCGCTTCTTTTACTTCATTGTTATTGCAGGCCATGCAAAGACTCAATGCCAGGCCTGCCGCGATCGATAGATATTTCATACATACTGTTTCCCTTCTTTGTAAAATATCGGTGCCAGCCCGTGAGCAACTGTTAAAACCGGGCAATAAAAGCTACAGTTGGCCGCACCTGTTTCTTAATTGCAGGCAGGTTCCCGCAGAATGGCGGGCAAGGGCGTTGAATTTGCAATAAGTGTAGAAAAATATTGTCATTCAGTCGCGCGAATGGTGCGAAACAAAATCGGCAACAACGGCAATGAGCGGAAATACTGCCCCACCCCGAACCAAATCAGCCATGCAGCTTTTTTAACGCCCTGGCCAGATCAGTTCC